>OMKD01000138.1 GCA_900299495.1 Sphingobacteriales bacterium | reverse complement strand
ACCGATCTTCTCACGAAGCTGGTTGATGAAAATACATGTACAGTTTGTTTTGCTGATCGTACCGGTTAGCTTACGCAATGCCTGAGACATCAAACGTGCCTGAAGACCCATCTTAGAATCTCCCATCTCTCCCTCAATCTCAGAACGAGGAACTAAAGCCGCTACTGAATCGATAACAATTATATCAATTGCGCCCGAACGAATTAGATTCTCCGCGATTTCAAGTGCTTGCTCACCATTATCAGGCTGAGAAATCAATAAATTCTCAGTATCAACACCCAAACCTTCCGCATAAAACCTATCAAAAGCGTGCTCTGCATCAATAAAAGCAGCAATACCACCATTCTTTTGGCATTCAGCAATTGCATGAATCGCTAAAGTCGTCTTACCTGAAGATTCAGGTCCATATATCTCTACAACCCTACCCTTTGGGAATCCATTGATTCCAAGAGCAACGTCCAGACTTAGTGATCCGGTAGGAATTGTTTCAATTTCCATGACCTGCTTATCACCTAAGCGCATTACAGATCCTTTACCGTATGTTTTTTCAAGGCGATCCACCGTCATTTGCAGTGCCTTCAGTTTGGCTTCTTTGTCCTTTGACATATATTCTGAGTTTTATTGATTTGTATTAGAACAAATATTATCAAAAAAAGCTTCAAAAAAAGCGAGTTATTTTGATTAACTGCAATTTCTTGTTCTACACAAAACAAACTTAAAACTTTTTGTTTAAAAAAACAAATTGTTTTAAACAAAAAAATAAAAAAGCCGCTCTTGGAGCGGCTTTTTATATTTAATCAACTTTTTCAGAGGCTGATAGCTTACTGTATTCTAAAATGTTGTCAATAGCCCTTTTACTGGGCTTGCATTTTATCTTGTTGAGCATTTGATAAGTATTATCAAGCTCTTCAAATTCATCAAAGGCGACATTGTCTGTATAAAGTACATCCAGATGCCTGGACTCCTCTTCGTCATTCAATTCACCGTAGATAAAAAGTATAGAATTTAAATGTGTAGAGTTATAATCCATATAGGTATATTATAATGTATTAATTTAAAAATCACCTTTATAACTTCTTAGAAACTATAATATTGTGTTAAAAACGTAAATAAATGAATTTATTTACCCGCTGACACTAAATCGGTATTTCCGAATCAGTTTTTTATTTGAAAAAATCAACAAAATGTAATCTCCACTACCTAAATCACTCACATCCAATTCCTTAACATGTTTACCACCATTTTGCATAGGAAGATCTACACTCATAGCCAAAGACCTGTTTGCTCTTAACACCTTTGCAGAAACACCAGCTCTCGCAGCAAGCGTAAAGGCGTACTTTAATCGCTTATTTGCAGGGACTTCAATACGTGGAAATCGTTCCCACGTGGCCAAGACGTCATTAAGGTCAGATGTGGTTTCTTGAGGGCTTGCCTTCTTAAATTCTTTTTCCTTCGTCTCAGAAAACAGAACTGCTCCGTCAGGTCCTTTCATCAAATATCTATACGTAACCGACCCTTTGCCAACTGCTCCTGCATCCACACAAGTGTAAGATTTTTGACCACCTTCAACCACATCTATGTTACCAAGGCTAGCATAAGTGACTCCGCCATCATTAGATCTACTCACTTCTAATGTACAACCAGCAGGTTCAAATTCTGTTTTCAACCTAAGAATTGCATCTCCATTTTGTTGTTCTATATCCTGAATTTCATAAACTATAGACTCGCGAGTATTGAATTCCATAAGACCCTCGAAATCAGGATTCCCAATGCGCAAAACACCATCTTCATTCTTATGCCAAATAGGAAAATCATTTGGAATACTAAATGGCCGATCTTCCTTAAATGAGGGAATAGAACTACTAGATTCAGGGACTGGTATAGTTCTTACTTCTATTCCATTAGCAGAAACAAAAATGAGTTTTATTTGATTAAAGCTACCTGTGTGTCTTGTCCAATCATTGATAATATCTGCATTACGCAAAGGTGCTCCCCAGCATCCCTCTCCAATGTATACCGTTCCGTCAGAAGCTTTTTCAAAACCTCTTTCAGCATTAGGACCAATGGAAGGTTTCACTGGATAGGTGGTTTTCATAACATGAGCATCCGATTCTATCGCAAGATCTACACCAAACTTATAAAACAAAGGCGCCCAGTGTTTCAAAAGATCTAAACGCATTTTCTTTTTACTCGTATGCGGACTGATAGAATGGTGATATTGAACAAACTTCCAAGTATAAGATTGACTTTGTTGCAATTCCTGATTCAACCAGTTTGTTTGAGCAGGGCCACTTGGATGCATCGTATTCAAAGAAATTATATTCAGCAAATCGCCTCCAATCTGAACGGAATAATAGATGTTGGCTGCCTTAAGACCAAACATATCCGTCATCAATTGATTATCTGGTTCGTGATTACCTCTTGCTACAACTATAGGAATAATCCTTCCGTTTTCTGAGAAGGTTAACTGCCAGTCATCCAACCATGCCTTCCACTCCGTTGGACTTGAATTATTAGTCATATCTCCTGAAAAAAGTACGCAGGTTGGTTGAACCTTTGAAACCATTTTATTGGCTTCTCGTCTTACCTTTCTGTAATTCCTGGAATCTCCTCCAGAAATCATACGAATCTTAGAGCGATCAGAATTAGGTGCTGTTCTAAAATAATATCTTCTGGAAACACTTTCAGAATCTGCAATTACAAAATAATAATCAGTATCAGCTTGCAGTCCAGATAGATGAACAAACATATTATTCATCCCTCTGCTCGTTTTTGAGTAGGTTACATTTTTTGAAAAGAGGTATTGTTTAATGCGAGTACCTTTATCAGTTGTGCCAAAATATAAGGTTGGGTTTGAACCAGACAATTGATTCCAGCCAATAATTGCACTACTTGAGGCATCACCTTCCCACATCACTCTAAGTTTGTCAACTTCAGCATGAAGTGCAAAAACCCCAAAAAAGAGCAAACCGAAGAAAAGCATACTTGCTTTTTTCCCCTTATTATTTCGCATATAACTAGCAGTTTATTAATTCCCTCAAAAATGAAGTAATAAAGTTAAATTATTTTTTTTGAGATATTAAATAAAGTTATTAATTGAATTTGTGTCAAAATAATCTAATTATCTACATCTCAACACCTAAAAATAATCGTTTGTATGTTCAATTTATTGTACTTTAGCCACTAAATTTTTAACCTGTTAACTAATCTGACATGGCCGATAGGATTGTTGAAGAACTTATCAACGAAGAATTACACCGACAAATAAGAGGCGTAGAACTTATTGCCTCTGAAAACTTTACATCAAAAGCAGTCATGGACGCTATGGGTTCGTGTCTTACAAATAAATATGCTGAAGGCTATCCAGGCAAACGTTATTATGGAGGCTGTGAAGTAGTAGATAAAGTTGAGCAATTGGCCATAGACCGAGTAAAGGAATTGTTTGGAGCTGAATATGCAAATGTTCAACCACACTCTGGAGCTCAGGCAAATGCAGCAATATTCCTTGCAGTTCTTCAACCCGGAGATAAGATTCTAGGTTTCGATCTTGCACATGGTGGACACCTTTCACACGGATCACCTGTCAACTACTCTGGGAAGGTATACCAACCTTCTTTTTACGGTGTAGAGAAAGAGACAGGTACCATTGACATGGATAAAGTCGAAGCAATAGCTATCAAAGAAAATCCTAAACTAATTATATGTGGAGCGTCGTCTTATTCTAGAGATTGGGACTACAAACGATTCCGCGAAATAGCTGATAAAGTAGGAGCACTGCTTCTTGCGGACATCTCGCATCCTGCAGGACTTATCGCTACAGGTCTTTTAAATAATCCATTAGAATATTGTCATATCGTTTCATCAACCACACACAAGACCTTAAGAGGTCCAAGAGGTGGAGTATTCATGATGGGCAAAAACTTCGACAACCCTTGGGGTAAAACCACTAAAAAAGGAACTACTATAAAGATGTCTGCAATTCTTAATTCCGGTGTTTTCCCAGGAATGCAAGGTGGACCACTAGAGCACGTTATTGCAGCAAAGGCAGTAGCTTTTGGTGAAGCACTAACGGATGACTATAAATCCTACACTAAAAAGGTTGTTCAGAATGCACAAGCAATGGCAGCTGCTTTTGTTGAAAAAGGCTATGACTTAATTTCTGGAGGTACAGATAACCATCTGATGTTAATAGACCTTCGTTCTAAAGGAAGAACAGGTAAAGAAATTGAGAAAGCACTTGAACTTGCAGATATTACTGTAAATAAAAATATGGTGCCTTTTGATACGCAATCTCCATTTGTAACCTCTGGTATCCGTATAGGAACAGCTGCAATAACAACGCGTGGACTCAATACATCTGACTGTACTAAAGTGGTTAATTGGATTGACCAAATAGTATCTGATTATGAAAATGAAGAGCTAATCAGGTCTGTACGAACAGAAGTAAATGATTTCATGCAAGCTTATCCACTTTATTAATGGATATAAGAATAATTCAACGAGAAGATATTGATAAAGTTAAATGGAATTCCTGTGTGCATTATGCTGAAAAAGGAAACCCATTTGGCTACCTATGGTTCCTCGACAATATTTCCAAAGATTGGTTTGGTATTGTCGAGGATGACTATCATTCCGTAATGCCCGTCTTCAAGAGTAAAAACTTCTGGGGTAAAACGAAATTTGCTAGCCCGGAACTTCTACCTTTTTTCCAACTTTACTCTGTAAATGTCCTATCCTTCAAGCGTGTTAAAGCGTTTATGGATCTGGCTCTTACGGAAGTATCAGGACTTGATTTGAAAAATGCTTTTGTCGGATTCTTAGATCCAAAGCAAGCAAAAATTAAGCAAAGCAAACATGAGATAGACATCCTCAATATCGGAACTAATTACCCTGCCCTACTGAATAACTTTTCTGAAGAATTGAAAGCTGTTGAGCACAATTTGGCCTTAGATAAATACACGCTAAACAGTATTAAAATTGAAGAGGCAGCAGAATTTATGGCTTCAAGCCATAGACTAAAAGATAAAGAGAAGTATACCTTAATGCGATTATTCTATAATGCCCAACAAAGACAATTGGGACAGGTATTTGCATTACAGGATACCAATAGAGAAATTCTTGCCTTGGACTTTTACTTCTTTAGCCATGGGAAGATGATTTCCTTTCTACCTTCAATCACTAAAGCAGGTAAAGAAATTAACGCAGAAGCTATAATCTTTACACGCTTGTTGAAACGATTTTCAGGGCAACCCCTAAAGTTTTATAAACATCCGAAATCAACTTTAAAGGATGACTTTAGTAGTAAAAAGATTCCAATCACCTTGCACGATTTGAAGAAATAATCAATGTGAATACTCAAATGGCATGATCCAGTCTTCTGACTTAAAGGCATGCCATTTCTGTTTCATAAGATCTACTTCCGGATTTATGAATTGCTGGTATTCATTATCATTTAATTTCAGCTCTATATCTGCATAAACAGAAACTCCGCTATGTCCTTCTGATTCGTACTTTTCGCCTAAATGCTGAGCAAATTGAAGAATCATATCCGGTTGACCAATCATTTTGTGCCACTGGCGCCTTGTCAGTAATGATCTTCCACTTTCCCGTTTTATAATCTTCCCTTCTGCATCCTTGATAATAAATTCACCCTTACCATTCTTATTTCTCAACATCATACGCCAAGCAAATTTATGCCCTTCCTCTGTCCAGTTCACATTCCCCGTATATAGATGATGCCTTAAAGGAATTAACAGGTGCACAGAAGCAAGTGCGATAAGTACAAACTTCATACGCTTTACACGGCGATCATACAAATTCATAGGACCACCATAATGAGCAAAACGGATATTATGTCTTTCTCGTAGTCGTCCAAAGAAGGACCATTTTTTATCTAGCCACTTTAAAAAGTTAGGGATCAAGTCTGGCGGAAAAAACATCAGGCTTAAACATATTGATAGCCATGGAAAAGCACCAATATTAAAGATAAGAACATTGGTAATGTGAAAACCAACAGCTAAGGTCATCCCAAATTTTCGGGTCTTTCTAAACATTAGCAAAAAGGCACAGGACAAATCCAATAAAAGACCTCCCCAAGCCATTATCCAGGCAACAATATCCTGCTTAATGATTGGACCGATCACAAAAAGATCCTTCTTATACTCCATCCATATCAGTAAAGGCTGAGCACGTATCCAATCTGGATTCATTTTTGCAATCCCTCCATAGAAATAAACTACACCCATGAGAAAAGCCAAAATAAACTGGAAATATACAGGAACAGTTTTCAAGCGTATCTCCGGTCGTTTCACAACATCCAAAGAAAAGGAACGATTCATTGGAAAAAAGGCAAGGATAAAAGATAGCCATATCATTAAATATCCGTGATTGAGATATAATGATTGCTCCATACTGAAAGCATACATTAACACAAGAAAGGTTACAATACAAGAGATCCGATAACACTTCCCTAAAAGTATACCCAAGCCAGCTACTAATCCAATAATAAAAACCATAGACAAATAGGGCTCTGGCAAAGGTCGAACCCAGTCTAGTATATGGTATCTAAAATTGAATTTTTCAGGATTAAAGGTGTCCTTCGTTAAGTGATAATATGCAAATAGCCCCATCATCTCCCCAAAAGCCAGTCCACCGAAAACAATCCGCATAAATACTATAGAAGTAATATCAACCTGCCTAAATAATGCCTTCATCAAAAAAATGCTTGAAATTGAATTATTTTTTAAAACAATTTGTTTATTTTTTGCCTCATTTCTTAATACAAGGCAATTCCCCAATCATAGATTTACAATTTATCAAATTTGGTTCTATTTTGGGATTTACAAGAAATTTATTCAAAAGAATAATACGTGTAGCATGAGTAATGTAAATTATACAGAGGACAATATTAGATCATTAGACTGGAAAGAACACATCCGTATCAGACCCGGTATGTATATCGGTAAATTGGGTGATGGATCCTCTCCAGATGATGGAATTTATATTTTATTGAAAGAGATACTCGATAACTCCATTGATGAATATGTAATGGGATTCGGGAAAAAAATAGAGATTCACCATGAAGAAGGTGAAATCCATGTTAGAGATTACGGTAGAGGGATACCTTTAGGTAAAGTAATTGACTGTGTTTCGAAAATAAACACTGGTGGTAAATATGATTCTAAAGCCTTTAAGAAATCAGTAGGTCTAAATGGTGTCGGTACTAAAGCCGTAAACGCCCTATCCGATTACTTCTTAGTGCAGGCATACAGAGATGGAAAAACAAAAAAAGCAGAATTCAACCAGGGTACGATTGAGAATGATCATAAGATTTCCTCATCTGCAGAAGACAATGGTACACTTACTGTTTTCAAACCAGACAACACCATTTTCAAAAACTACAAATTCAGAAATGACTATGTAGAGAACATGCTCTGGAATTATGCTTATCTGAATGCAGGATTGAAGCTTGTTTTCAACAAAAAAATCCTTGTTTCGAAGAATGGTCTTCTGGACTTATTGAATAATAAGACCAATGAAGAAACAAACAGATATCCAATCATCCACCTTAAAGGAAATGATATTGAAATAGCACTTACTCATGGTAATCAATATGGTGAGCAATACTATTCCTTTGTCAATGGTCAGAATACCACCCAAGGTGGTACACACCTAAATGCATTCAGAGAGGCAATCGTAAAAACAGTTCGTGATTTCTATGGTAAGAACTACGATCCAAAGGATATCCGTGCTTCAATTATTGCTGCTATTAGTGTGCGTGTTGAAGAACCTGTTTTCGAATCACAAACAAAAACAAAATTAGGCTCAAATGATATTGGCCCTGATGGTCCTAGTGTTCGTGCATTTGTTGCAGATTTCTTAGGTAGGGAATTAGATAACTACCTTCACAAAAATCCAGAGGTTGCAAAAGAAATTCAAAAGCGAATCATGCAATCCGAAAGAGAACGTAAGGAAATTGCAGGTGTTAAAAAACTAGCGAATCAGCGTGCTAAAAAAGCAAATCTCCACAATAAAAAACTGAGAGACTGTAGAGTACATTACAGCGACTCATCAAGAAAATCCACAGATCAAGATAAGAAATCCACAACGATTTTTATTACGGAGGGTGACTCTGCAAGTGGATCTATTACTAAGGCAAGGGATGTTAAAACCCAAGCTGTATTTAGTCTTCGTGGTAAACCATTGAACTGCTTTGGCCTGACTAAAAAAATCGTTTATCAAAACGAAGAGTTCAATCTTTTGCAACATGCTTTGAATATTGAAGATGGTCTTGATGATCTAAGGTATAACCAGGTTGTTATAGCAACAGATGCCGATGTGGATGGAATGCACATTCGCCTTTTACTGCTAACCTTCTTCTTACAGTTCTTCCCTGACTTGGTAAGGAATGGTCACTTATTCATATTAGAAACACCATTATTCCGTGTTCGTAATAAACAAAAAACCATCTACTGCTATTCAGAAGAGGAAAAGCAAAATGCAATAAACGAACTGCGAGGCAAACCAGAAATCACCCGATTCAAAGGATTAGGGGAGATATCGCCATCTGAGTTCAAGGACTTCATTAATGAGAACATTAAGCTTGAGCCTGTAATCATGAACAATGATACAGATATTCAGGTCCTGTTGGATTACTACATGGGTAAGAATACACCTAAAAGACAAACCTTTATCATCGATAATCTGAAAGTCGAGAAGGACCTTGAACTATCAGATAATAAAAAGAATGTAGAGCAACTTGTAGAAGCATAACTACAATGCCCCCTAGTAAATGATTGCTAGGGCATTCATAAATTGCTTTCAATCTGACTTTTTGTCGCATTTTTAGAACTTAAAGCTTTAAATGGGGGCAGTCTGTCAGTTTTTGATTTTTAATTCCTTTTATTTTGTTCTGAAGACGTTTGGCATTTTTCTTGATATAAGAAGGATGTTGGTTTTAGGCAAATGCTAGTACATAATCACACTTAAGCTTCACAATTAATTATGAATAGTTTCGAAGAATTGTTTTCAATGCAAAATTTTGAGGAAGAAGGAGAATTCATGCCCCTGATATCAGTTGAGGAAGAAGAAGAGGACAATATCACGGAAGAATACCCCGTAGACAATATGCCAATTTTGGCACTGAAAAATACAGTACTTTTCCCTGGCAACATGATACCCATAATGGTAGGTCGAGATAAATCCATCAAAGCCATTAACCATGCATACAAGAATAATAGAATTATCGGTGTAGTATCTCAAAAAGATACTGATGTAGAGGATCCAGCCTTTGAGGATATTTACCACAGAGGAACGATCGCAAGAATTATCAAGCTTATCAAAATGCCTGATGGTTCTACGACGGCGATCTTACAGGGTCGTAAACGATTTGAATTATTTGAGCTAACACAAAACGAACCATTTATGGTTGGTCGCGTGGAAGTACTTAGATATAATAGTCCAGAGGATACACTTGAGTTTGAGGCAATCATTTCTAGTATCATGGATAAAGGAAAGCAAATCATTGAGCTTTCTCCAAATATCCCTTCTGAAGCTATTGTAATGCTAAAGAATATCAGCTCAAAAAGCTTTCTGCTAAATTTCATAGCATCTAATCTGGCTGTTAATGTCAAGAAAAAGCAGGAGTTGCTTGAAATCTCCGAATTAAAGCAAAAAGCGGAGCACATCATCACCATGATGGATGCTGAACTCAAACTGTTAGAGTTAAAGAATAAGATTGAGAGTAAGGTCCGTACGGATATTGAGAAGCAGCAAAGGGATTACTTCCTTAACCAGCAACTTAAGACAATCCAGGAAGAACTTGGACAGAATCCACAGGAGCAAGAGCTTGCAAAACTTAAGAAAAGAGCGAAGACAAAGAATTGGTCTGAAGAAGTAAACAAAGCCTTCAACAACCAAATCAATAAACTTTCCAGAATAAATCCACAAATCGCGGAATACTCCATACAGCTTAACTACTTAGAGTTGATGTTGGATTTGCCGTGGGGAGAGACCTCTGAAGACAACTTTGACCTAAACCGAGTAAAAAAGGTGTTGGACAAAGAGCACCATGGCTTGGAAAAGGTTAAGAATAGAATCTTGGAACATTTGGCTGTCTTAAAACTTAAAGGAGACATGAAAGCTCCTATACTTTGTTTAGTAGGACCTCCGGGAGTTGGTAAGACATCTTTAGGCAAATCAATAGCCAATGCTATTGGCAGAAGCTTCATAAGAATGTCTCTTGGTGGACTTCATGATGAGTCAGAAGTAAGAGGTCACCGTAAAACGTATATCGGTGCAATGCCAGGCAGAATTATTCAGTCTATTAAAAAGGCAGGATCAGACAACCCGGTATTCATTTTGGATGAAATCGATAAGGTGGGTGCAAATCACAGAGGAGATCCATCTTCTGCCTTACTTGAGGTACTTGATCCAGAACAAAACAGTACGTTCTATGACAACTACCTGGAGCTTGAATATGACCTATCTAAAGTAATGTTTATTGCGACAGCAAACTCATTGGCTTCTATCCAGCCGGCCCTAAGAGACCGTATGGAAATTATCCATGTTGATGGATATTCAACTGAAGAGAAGATTGATATTGCCAAAAAGCACTTACTTCCAAAGCAAATCAAAGATCATGGAATTAAGAAGTCTAATATCCGATTGAATAACGGACCATTGAATTTCTTGATTGAAAATTACACGAGAGAATCAGGTGTACGTAACCTAAACAGAAGATTGGGCAGTGTTGCAAGACATGTAGCCAAGAATATTGCGATGGAAGAGGAATACAATGTTAGCATTTCCAATGCAGATATTGAACGAATCCTTGGCCCAAGAATATTCAATAAGGATGCATACAAAGCACAAAAGGTAACCGGAGTGGCCGTTGGTCTAGCATGGACACAAACAGGAGGAGATATCCTTTTCATAGAGTCACTACTTACCCCTGGCAAAGGAGTACTTAAGCTTACTGGTAATTTAGGTAATGTAATGAAGGAATCTGCTAGTACTGCATTGACATTTCTAAAAGCAAACCATAAGAAGTTTAATATCAAAAAGGAGGTTTTTGATAAGAACGATATCCATATTCACGTTCCGGAAGGAGCGATTCCTAAGGATGGTCCGTCAGCTGGTGTAACTATGATAACTGCATTATGTTCTGCACTATCAGGTAAGCAGGTTAGACCATACCTAGCGATGACGGGAGAAATTACACTTCGTGGAAAAGTACTTCCTGTAGGAGGAATTAAGGAAAAAATACTTGCAGCTAAGCGATCAGGAATTAAAGAGATCCTGCTTTGTGAAGAGAATAAAAAACATGTTGATGAAATTCCACAGGATTATCTCAAAAACATAAAGTTCATCTATGTAAAAGAGATGATAGATGTTATCAAGCATGCTATAGCGCAATAAAAATAATTAAAGCCACTGTCTACGCAGTGGCTTTTTTCTTGCCCAAATACAAACTTTTCTATACTCAGTACAACTAATTATGCCTTTTCAAAGTCTATAATCTGTATATTCGTAATTAACAACATTATCAGCATGAGAATATTGATCAGTACCATACTTATATTTTTATCTCTGGGCATTGTAAAAGCTCAAGAGATTTATCCTGATGAAGAGCTTGTTCAATTCTCAGGTATGGTACTTGATGGAACGACTGAACAACTACTGCCGCTTCCCTACACGAATATCTATATTAAAGAATCCAACAGAGGTACCTACTCAGATTTTAAAGGCTTCTTTTCAATGGTAGCAAAAAAGGGGGACATCGTTGAGTTTTCAGCAGTAGGTTATAAAACGGTAGAGTTTGTCATTCCGGATACACTGGAAGATAATCGATTCTCAATGGTTCAACTTATGACGCAGGATACTATCAATCTTCCCGAAGCAGTGGTTTTCCCTTGGCCGAGTAGAGATCATACCCGATTGGATTTTCTAGCGATGGATGTTACGCCTGTACTTCAGCAAAAAGCTATGGAAAATCTGATGTCAGAAAAGATCCTTATGATGACTAACGAATTACCAATGGATGCTGATGAAAATGCAGATTATTATCTAAGAAAACAGGCAACAGATTATTACTATATCGGTCAAACACCACCTATGCAAATCTTTAGTCCCTTGGCTTGGAAGAATTTCTTCGATGCCTGGAAACGGGGAGATTTCAAGAAAAAATAACAGTTAAAAGGGTCACTTCTAAAAAAAGTGGCCTTTTTAATTTAATAGGTCTTTATCACTTCTTGTCCTGTAGAGTATGGTAAATCAGGAAAAAAAAAGTTATTTTTAATTATTAGAAAAGTAAGTACTTAGTGTGAAGATATTTGAACAAAACCTGCAAGATCTCGAGGCTTATCCAATCTTAGCAAATGAAATCCTAACATTCGCAAAGGATTGTAAACGTTTTGTTTTTTTAGGTAATCTCGGTGCAGGAAAAACAACTCTTGTCCAAAATTTATGCGCAGAATTGGGAGTCAATGAAGCCGTTAACAGCCCTACATTTTCCCTCATCAATAAGTACGTCGGTTCTTACCAAGGCAAACCAATAGAGATTAGCCATTTAGATCTCTACCGACTAAATTCTATTGAGGAAGCTTTAGATATCGGAATCGAAGAACTTTTATCATCCAATGAGTATTTATTCATTGAGTGGCCAGAACTAATTGAACAACTATTACCAGAGCCACTTTGCGTGATAAAAATGGAAAGACTAGAAAATGAAAACAGAAAAGTCATTTGTAGACTTTTTGAGTAGTATAAACAGCCTATAAGATGAGTGAAAAGAAAAGACCTACCCAAATACCAGAAAGTCTTTCAGGGACTCAGTATACCCCACAGACTGAGACTGTATCCCTTCATACCAGAAGTAGGAGAATCACATTGGGAATACCTAATGATTTTTCAAGTGAAGAAAAAAGAACAGCATTAACCACTGCTGCGGTTCGTTCACTTTCTAAACATGGATACAACATTCAAATTGAATCCGGAGCAGGGGAGGGTGCTTTCATTTCCGATTATGCCTTCAATGAAAGTGGAGCAGAAATCCTTCATAGTAAAGAAGAGATTTTCAAAGCAGATGTGATTTTAAAAATCGCTCCCCTGAGAAAAGATGAACTTCAATATTTAAGACCAAACCAAGTCATCATTTCTCCACTTCATTTACCAAATTTGACAGCAGATTTTCTTGATATTCTGAAGCAAAAACGAGTAATCGCCCTTGCGATGGAGTATATCAAAGACAAAAGTGGATTCTTCCCAATTGTTCGAATGATGAGTGAAATGGCAGGAATTGGAGCGATTCATATTGCTTCAGAGCTACTTTCTACCACTAATAATGGTACAGGTATTCTCTTGGGTGGTATCACAGGTGTTGAACCAGCAAAGGTAGTGATTATTGGTGCAGGTGTCGTTGCTGAATATGCTTCAAGAGCAGCTATGGGACTTGGAGCAGAAGTTAAGATCTTTGAGAATAAGATCTACAAACTAAAAAGAATTCAAACGCAATTAGGAAGTAGAGTATTTACCTCTACGATTAACTCGGGTTCCTTCCAAAAAGAAATACTGGAGGCAGATGTTGTCATTGGTGCAATGCATTCAAAAACAGGAAGAAGTCTAGTGGTTGTATCAGAAGAAATGGTGCAAAACATGAAACGGGGATCCGTTATTGTAGATGTAAGTATTGATCAGGGAGGTTGCTTTGCAACTTCAGAACTCAGGTCATTAAACAATCCTAGCTTCACTAAACACGACATTATCCATTATTGTGTTCCTAATATAAGTTCGATTGTATCTAAAACAGCTACCATAGCAATGAGTAATATTCTTACTCCCCTCCTAATCGAGGCCATA
Source organism: Sphingobacteriales bacterium (assembly GCA_900299495.1). Taxonomy (GTDB): domain Bacteria; phylum Bacteroidota; class Bacteroidia; order Chitinophagales; family Saprospiraceae; genus AM-2324. The sequence continues at coordinate 15,671 of OMKD01000138.1, read as the reverse complement.
GAAAGTGGTGGAATGGAGCATCTATTGGCGAGAAATACCACCATGAGAAATGGTGTTTATATGTATAAAGGCTGCTTGACTAATCAATACCTGGGAAGAAGATTCCAAATCAAGGCTACTGATATCAATTTGTTTATCAGCTCAAATTATTAAGCCTGATACCAACAAGAGGTACCAGGCTATATTATCTGTTATACGAAAAGGTTTTTCATATTGACCTTCTCTCTTATGATTGATTCAACTTCACTCATTGGAACTCTTATTTGTTCTAGAGTGTCGCGATCTCTTAATGTTACTGTATCGTCTTCCAAAGTATCAAAATCCACAGTTACACAGAATGGAGTACCCACTGCATCCTGTCTTCTGTATAGCTTTCCAATACTTCCGGTATCATCGTATTGACACTGGAACGAGAAACTCAATTCTTTAAACAATCCTTTTGCTTTCTCCACAATACCCGGCTCATTTTTCTTCAATGGTAGAATAGCACATTTGATTGGAGCAATTGCTGGATGTAATTTCAATACATCACGCTTACTCTCCTTACCATCAGCAGAAGTCAAGGTCTCTTCAATCAAACAATTACTTAATGTAGCAAGGAACATTCTATCACAACCAATCGATGTTTCAACAACGTATGGTACATAATTTGCATTTTCCTCTGGATCGAAATACTGTATCTTACGCCCAGATAATTCCTGATGCGCTTTTAAATCGAAATCAGTTCTTGAATGAATACCTTCCAACTCCTTAAAGCCAAATGGGAAATCAAACTGAATATCTACAGCAGCATTAGCATAGTGCGCAAGGTTTTCATGATCATGGAACCTCAATTTTGACTCAGGAGTACCCAGAGCCTTATGCCAGTTCAAACGCGTTTCTTTCCACTTTTCATACCACTCTAGCTCAGTACCCGGCTTCACAAAGAATTGCATCTCCATTTGTTCAAACTCACGCATTCTGAAGATAAACTGACGCGCTACGATCTCGTTTCGGAACGCCTTACCAATCTGAGCAATACCAAATGGTACTTTCTGACGAGTTGTTTTTTGAACATTCAAAAAGTTAACAAAAATACCTTGTGCAGTTTCAGGTCTTAGGTATAACTTACCCTCCTCTCCTGCAATATTCCCTAACTGAGTAGAGAACATCAAATTGAACTGTCTTACATCGGTCCACTCTTTAGAACCACTCTCCGGACAAGCTATCTCCAGATCCAAGATCAGTTGCTTAAGTCCCTCCATATCACCATCAGTCATTGCTGTTGCAAGACGTCCGCCAATATCATCCATCTTTGCCTGGTTCGCAAGAACACGTTGGTTCGTTAATCTAAACTCCTGCTCATTAAAGGCATCGCCAAAGCGTTTTTGTGCCTTATCAACTTCTTTATTGATCTTAGCCTCGATCTTATCCATATAATCCTCAACTAGAACATCTGCTCTGTAACGCTTATTGCTGGTTTTATTATCCACTAGAGGATCATTGAAAGCATCTACGTGACCGGAAGCTTTCCATGTTTTAGGATGCATAAATATTGCAGCATCAATACCTACAATATTATTATTCATCTGTACCATAGATTTCCACCAGTACTCCTTAATATTGTTTTTCAACAACGAACCAAGTGGACCATAATCGTAAACCGCTGACAAGCCGTCATAGACTTCACTGGATTGATAAATAAAACCGTATTCCTTACAATGTGCAATTATCTTCTTGAACTGATCATTCTGTTGAGCCATAAGACCTTAATTTGAACTGTTTATTTTTTCAAAAATAAATTTCTTTTAGAATTCACTGCTAAAGTGAAACTTAATATTTGGATGATTGTCTTGAGCCATCTTTAATGCCCATGAACTTTCTGCCATATAGACTAAATTTCCATCCTTATCTTTTGCCAGATCTTTCTTCCTTCTAGACTGGAACTCCTTCAAGTCTGCCTCCGATTCCCATTCGATCCAACAAGCTTTGAACATCGGTATATGTTCGTATTCTACTGTTGCCCCATATTCATGTTTCAATCGGTATTGAATAACCTCAAACTGAAGTGCTCCAACGGTACCAATTACTTTACGTTCATTCATCTCTTTGATGAATAGCTGAGCAACACCTTCATCCATCAATTGACGAACACCTTTATCCAACTGCTTGGATTTCATAGGGTCCGCATTGTTTACATACCTAAACTGTTCAGGTGAGAAACTCGGTATACCCTTAAAGTTTAAGTGTTCTCCTTCTGTCAGCGTATCACCAATCTTAAAATTACCTGAATCATAAAGACCCACAACATCTCCCGGATAAGCTTCCTCTACGATATCTTTTTTAGATGCCATAAAAGTGGTCGGATTCGGGAACTTCATTTTCTTTCCTTGCCTTACATGCAGATAGTTGGTATTCCTTTTAAACACACCTGAACAAATACGCATAAATGCGATTCTGTCTCTGTGCTTCGGATCCATATTGGCATGTATTTTAAACACAAAGCCTGAGAACTTTGGTTCATAAGGATTTATTTCACGTTGTTCGGTTTCTCTGGTCAATGGAGTAGGAGCAATCTCAACAAAGCAATCCAACATCTCCTTCACTCCGAAGTTATTAACAGCAGAGCCAAAGAAAACTGGTGAAATATCCCCGTTAAGGTAATCATCCTTATCAAATTCAGGATATACTTCCTCAACCATCATTACTTCTTCTCGTAAAACATCAGCAGCCTTTTTACCTACCTGCTTATCCAATTCATCAGAATCCAAATCGGTTATCTCAATTACTTCCTCAGCTGACTGTTTACTGTGAGGTCTGAATAGGACTAATTTCTTTTCATAGAGATTGTATACCCCTTGGAATAGCTGCCCCATTCCTACTGGCCATGAAAGTGGCTTTACGGTCAATCCCAGTTTAGCCTCGATCTCATCCAACAATTCGAAGCCGTCCTTACCCTCTCTATCAAGCTTGTTGATAAATACGATTATAGGCGTTTGTCGCATCCGACAAACTTTTACCAGCTTTTCAGTTTGCGTCTCCACACCTTTTGCAACATCGATTACAACAATCGCTGAATCCACCGCCGTTAATGTACGAAAAGTATCTTCTGCAAAATCCTGGTGACCAGGCGTATCTAGAATATTGATCTTCAAATCCCTATACTCAAATCCCATAACTGAAGTCGCAACAGAAATACCTCTCTGCTTTTCGATCTCCATAAAATCCGAAGTAGCTGATTTCTTGATCTTATTCGACTTTACAGCCCCTGCAGTTTGAATTGCACCACCAAATAAAAGTAACTTCTCTGTTAGAGTAGTCTTACCCGCATCCGGGTGACTTACAATACCAAAAGTCTTCCTCCTGTTTATCTCTTCAACAAAACCCATGAAAAATAGTCATTTAAAACGCAAATGTAGGTATATAATTTATCATATACACTTGAGACCGCTTGAAATATATTGAATTTGGAATATTATTTAAATCAGAACATATATTTCATTATTTTGCTTGCCTAATTAACATAAGATTATGGCTCAAATTGCAAGTATCATTATACTGGGAATTCTCGCACAATACCTTGCCTGGAAGGTCAAAGTTCCTGCAATTCTTCCCCTTATCCTTATTGGACTTTTCGTAGGTCCTTTGTCCATCTATTGGAACGATGGAGAGGTTTGGATGAATCCCATTTTTGATACTGTTAAGAACGAGGGCTTATTCCCTGGACAATCATTATTTTATTTCGTTTCACTTTCCATTGGCATAATCCTATTTGAAGGGGGATTGACCTTGAAACGAACCGAAATAAGAGAAGTAGGGCCTTCCATACTCAAACTTATTTCACTAGGATCTTTAATAACATTTGTAGTTGCAGGTTTAGCTGCTCACTACGTTATGGGGCTATCATTATCGATATCCTTCCTCTTCTCTGCATTGATAATTGTGACAGGTCCGACCGTGATAGCACCAATCTTACAGAATGTTCCACTGAATAAAAGTGTATCAACCGTATTGAAATGGGAAGGAATCCTCATTGATCCAATAGGAGCAACTGCTGCCGTATTGATGTACGAGTTCATCCAATCATCAGGTGGTAGTGCAGAATTCACCTCTCACGTATTAAAAGAATTCTTTACCATTGTATTAGTAGGAACAGCCCTGGGTACTTTTGCAGCCTTGTTTTTAAGGTACTTATTGAAAAAAGACCTAATACCACACTTTCTGTTAAATGTATTCACTTTAGCACTAGTATTGCTCGTATTTGTATTTTCAGATTTCCTAGCACATGAAAGTGGCCTTTTGACGGTTGTAGTAATGGGCATCGTTTTGACGAACCTTGATGTTCCAAGGTTATCAGAAATTCTTTATTTCAAAGAAAGCCTCAGTATTCTATTAATCTCTATACTCTTCATATTGCTTGCAGCAAACATCAGTATAGAAGATTTACAATTACTTTGGGATCCAAGATGTCTTATTCTATTCCTTATTGTAATTCTTGTAGTTAGACCACTAGGAGTATTACTTAGTACAGGAAAGAGTAATCTGAACATCAATGAGAAACTATTCATCTCTTGGGTAGGTCCAAGAGGAATTGTGGCAGCTGGTATTGCCTCGCTATTCGGACTTAAGCTTGCGAATGACGGTGTACCAAATGCTGAGTATATAACTCCACTTGTTTTCATGGTAGTATTGGGAACAGTAGTACTGAATGCAACTACTGCAAAGATATTTGCAAAGATGCTTAGGGTTATTCAAACCGGTTCAGATGGTATCCTTATCGTAGGTGCAAATAAAGCAGCCATCCTCATTGCTCAATATTTGAAAGCAAATAATAGAGATGTTATTATGCTTGATAACTCTCCATCAAATATAGATGATGCCAAAAGCTCCGGACTGGAAGCCTTTGAAGCAAATATTTATAAAGATAACATGGAGGATAATATTCAGCTACTTGACATAGGCTACATGATTGCGATGACTGGATCTGATGAGGTAAACAGTTTTGCAATCAAAGAGTACAAGCATATATTTGGAGAGAAAGGTGCTTACAGATTGATCACTCAAAAGGAGATGAAAGGACAGAATAACAAACCTGATTACCTTTTATCGTATAAAGATGACTATTTGAATATCAATGAAGCAGCAAGAGATTATCCAGAGATACATGAATTAGAATTGGATAACGACTTAAATGCCTTCAATGACCTTTTGGATAAGATAAATGCGATGCCAAAAAGTATTCCATTATTCACGAAGAAAAAAGATGGTTCTCTAGAAAATATCCCAACAGATCGATCAGAAGTAGATTTGGAGGAAAGTATAAGACTTGTTTATCTTGGAGAAAAGATAAAATAAAAAAAGCCGGCTAATCAGCCGGCTTTTTTTATTTCCTGTTGATTCGCTTTATTGCTAAATAAAGTAACACCACAAAAATGAACATCCCTATACCCCAGTACATCCAGTTCAATGTGCCCATCTTACCAAATACTGCGATAAATATAATACCCACTAAAAATACAGTTGGTACCTCATTCCAAACTCGTAGGAAGTATGAATCCTGAGGCTCACCAGATTCAATCTTTTTAATTCGTTTTTTACACAGAATATGATAAACCGTTAATAGTACTACAAATAAAAGTTTTGCATGTAACCAGCCTGGTGTACCAAATTCAACACTCATGTAGGAAGGATTCCCTGCGATCATCAACAACCCGAAAGTCCAAGTGATCATCATTGAAGGATTTACAATTGCCTTGTAAAGCCTCCACATCATGGCTAGGTAATTTGTTTTTAAAACGGCTCCACCTTCCTGTTTATCAGCCTCCGCATGATAAACAAAGATTCTTCCAAGAAAGAAAAGTCCCGCAAACCAAGTCACCATACCAATCAGGTGAAGTGATTTAAATACTGGAATATATTGTGTTAAAAAGTCCATATAAAATTAATTTTCCACAAAAATGATGAAAAATATATCAAATTAAAAACCTTAATCTAAGCTACTCAAACTTCACAGCCTTTCTTTCTTATTTATGACAACAAGGTATAAACAATCAAACTTGAAAAATAAGCCATCAAGGTCATGTAGGTAAATTGGATCATCGGCCATTTCCACGATTTCGTTTCACGCTTGACTACAGCTAGGGTACTCATACATTGCATCGCAAAAACGTAGAATAACAATAGAGACCATGCAGTCGCAATAGAATATAAAGGCTTTCCTGTTTTAGGATTAATTGCACGCTCCATTTTAGACCTAAGTGTAGCCCCATCCTCTGCATCACCTACAGCATAAAGTGTTGCCATCGTACCTACAAAAACTTCCCGTGCTGCAAAAGAGGTAACCAATGCAATGCCCATTTTCCAATCAAAACCCAAGGGTTCAATTACTGGCTCAATGAACTTACCGATATGCCCAACATAGGAGGCTTCCAATTTCTTATTGGCTTCAATATTTGCCAATTCCTCAGCAGGCAGTGTTTCTGATTTTGATAATGCTTCGATCTCCGCATTCACCGCCAACATGTCTTCCTTCGGCCCATAAGAGGACAATCCCCATAAGACAATGGAAATGACGAAGATGACCTTACCGGCCTCCCAAACAAAAGTCCTAACCTTTTCAAGAACAGTTAGTCCTGCATTTCTTAGATCGGGTACCTTATAAGTAGGCATTTCCAATAACAGATAACTTTTGTGCTCTGACTTTATAATATACTTCATCATCAAAGCAGACAAAAGAGCTCCTACTATACCCAGTAGATATAATCCGCCAAAAGCTAATCCTTGCATATTAAACACTCCCCAAACCGTTTCATTAGGAACAACAAAGCCAACCAATAAGGCATATACAGGAATCCTGGCTGAGCAGGAAATAAGAGGGGCGACCATGATAGTTATCATTCGTTCTTTCCAATTAGAGATTGTACGCGTACTCATCACTGCTGGAATAGCACAGGCTGCGCTCGAAATCATAGCGACTAATGATCGACCATTCAATCCAAAATACTGCATCAAACGATCAAATAAATAGGCCACCCTAGACATATAACCGATCTCTTCCAGAATAGAGATCAACAAAAACAATATGGCTATCTGAGGAACAAATATAACCACTCCACCAATACCAGGAATAACTCCATCAACCAGAAGGCTTGAAAGCCAATGTTCCGGCAAGGTATCCCCTAAAAAGGCACTTAAATCTCCAAAGGCTCCATCAATCAAATCCATTGGATAACTCGCCCAAGCAAATATTGCCTGAAAAACAAGCATCATCAATAGGATAAAAATAATAGGCCCAAAAATATTATGCATCAATATACCATCCAACCGATCCGTTAACCTTTCCCATTTACTGCTATCCTTCTTGTTAATTGCCTTTTCAATTACCTTTTCAAAAGCATCATATCGGGACATGGTATCTTTAAGCTGGACATCTAGTGCATCATAACCAAGCTCTTCTTTACATTTTTCAATTGCATCATGATGCTCCTGCACCGACAACCAAGAACTATGATGAAATTCTTGAAAGTATAAATACTCAGACTTGACTGTTTCTGTAGGCTGAACTGATTGCTTGAATTTAGCAATTGCCTCCGGCAGCTTGTAAGTTGACAAGGTATTATGTTCAAAAGTGCTTGGCTGAGCTATCAATTCTCTTAAAGCATCGAGTCCCTCTCCAGTCCTACTGGACACCTCCAACACGGGGCATTTAAACTCTTTTGACAACAAACTTGAATTTATCTTTTCATTAGAATCATCTAACAAATCAATCATATTCAACAGTAAGACTACTGGAATTCCACAATCTCTTAATTGAGAGAATAACAATAAATGCCTGTTTAAATTATTGACATCCGCAACATATAAAATTAGATCAGGTCTTGTCTGATCTTCTGAAATTCCTCGCAAAACAACCTGCTCATCCTTTGAACCAGGATAAAGACTATATGTCCCAGGAAAATCAACCAATTGATAGTCTTCTCCTTGAATTTTTAAACTCCCTATCTTCTTATCAACGGTAACCCCTGGAAAATTCCCTGTTTTTTGTCGAAGTCCAGTAAGACTATTAAACAAGGTAGTTTTTCCACAATTTGGATTACCAAACAATCCTATTTTTTTCAAACTACTCAAATTGATTGAATAAATATCTTCTGTAAATTCTCACGACGAATGGCAAGCTTCAAATGCTTGGAACTTACCGTATAGGACCCATTAAATGGTGCCTTGTTCTCTAACTTAACCACATGACCTGGCTTCAATCCCATCTCACATAAACGGTTCATTAGTTCCTTATCTCTAACCTCTACAATAGTACCTTCAGATCCCAAAGGTAATTCTGCCAAATTTCTTAATGTACTCAAGTCTTAATTAGATTTAATCCAAATAATTTCAAAGATATAAAAAACATCTATCATGCAGACACCAGCCAGAAAATCTTGACAGGAAACCAACCAATTGTTAAAAAACCCTTAAGATTTGCAGTTTGATTAAACCTCAATATAATTCATAGGTCTATCCATCCAAACAACTAAATATGAAGAAGATAATGTCAAAATTAGGAAAAGGATTTTTAGCACTTGTAATCACGATTACTTGTTTCGCAAATACCGCTGAAGCAGCTCCAGGAATTTTCAAGTGGGATGTGATCGGATCAAAGAAAGTAGATTACGGAGTTGATCGAGATGTATTCTACTTAGGACCAAGAGCTCCTAAATATGCAAAACTACAATTCAAAGTTACCGGTGCAAGTTTAAATATGCACAAGTGTATCGTTCACTATATGAATGGTTCAAGAGAGGAAATCAAACTTAAAGGCAATTTCAGAGCGGGTGATGTGAGCCGTGTAATTGATCTGAAAGGTGGTAAGCGCAAAGTAGAAAAGATAGTCTTCGTCTATGACACTAAAAACAGAGCAAAACGAAAAGCAAATGTCCTTTTACTGGGATATAGATAAATTAAAAACGAGGTCTGCATGCAGATCTCGTTTTTTTTATATTTGAAGTAAATAAACCATTCATGCAGAACATAAATTTCAAATCCTTAATTCTAATGGAAACAGAAGACTGGATCATCCTGAACAAACCTTCAGGTATGATTACAGAATCTAATCCCTATGAAAAAAGTCTGCAAGATAATTTATTCAATTATCTAAAAAGCACAAAGAAAAAGCCCTTCGTAGGTATTGTTCACAGATTGGATAAAGTCACTTCAGGGATCATAATATTTGCTAAGAAAAAATCAATCCTCAAAGTACTTAACAGGATGATTGAAGAACGAAAAATAAAGAAGAGCTACCAGGCCATTGTTTACAATAAACCAGAAAAGGACTCCGATACACTTATCAATCATTTAGAAAAAGACCCTAAATCAAAAAGAGCCATAATCCATAGTGAAAAAACCAAGAACTCAAAGGAAGCCAAACTAAAATACAGCTTACATAAAAAATCAAGCTATGGCTACCTCCTGAAGATAGACTTATACACTGGACGATTTCACCAAATCCGTGCTCAGTTATCTAATATAAATTCCCCCATAACCGGTGACCACAGCTATGGGGGAAAAAGATTTGATACAATTCCATCAAACAGCATTTTACTGCATGCCTGCAAACTTCAGTTTCCCGAAAATACTATCGGGCTACCAAAAAGTATTTCATCAGAAATTGAACTACCTATCGAACAAGGGTAATACTCCCCTCATATTGTACAACGACCTTATCCACAAATTCGACTTGTGCATAAAATACATAAACACCAGCCTCTGCATCCTGCCCATTAATCTTCCCGTTCCAACCCATCGGTTCAGCTCCAGCAGGTATATTACTTGTAGAAAACACCAATGAACCCCAGCGATCAAAGACTTCTAATTTCAGAATCTCTTCTGCAGCTGCGTTACTGTAAACAGTAAAATAATCATTTATGCCATCCTGATTTGGAGAGAATATATTCGGTGTGTAAACAGGTCTAATTTTATCAATCATAATCAATACAGAATCCCTAGCTACGCAACCAAATATATCAATAGCCTCAAGATAAAAATAGGTGTCATCAACAGGAAAAGCTTCCGGATTTAATACACTGTTTTCACTTAATAGCGTATCTGTAATTATCCAGCTAAAACCGGTATTATCAGGATCTGGAGCATTTACATTCCCTGAAAGAAATATTGTTTCTCCAAGTTCTATCGTTTGGTCAACACCAGCATTTACAATGATTGGAGGTGGGTTCGTAAGCGGTTGATCTAAAGAATCCACACAACCCTTGATGTCTTGTATATAAAGCGTTTGAAATCCAGCACCCAAACCAACGAATGAACCCAAAGGTCTGAAGTTCACTCCATCAATGCTATACTGATAATAAGGATGCCCTCCCTGACCAGACACATTTATAAAACCTGTATTCCCCTCATAACAAATCGGATCTCCAAAATCATCAAGGTTGATTTCAAGATTAAAACTTTCATCACAACAGGAAAGGATTTCTACCTCATTTACATCTGTTACAATACAACCCGCATCAGTTTCTGCCTTTAATACTACTGATTTATTTCCAAAGATTTCATAAACTACTTCATGGGGTCCAGGTCCAGTAGCCGTAGAAGGAACAGCACCTTCACCAAAATACCATTCAAATGACGCATTCATCCCATCCGGAATATCTGAAGTTTGAGTAAAAGTAACTACATCTTCATCACACTGGCTACCTACTATTGGGTCTATTTCAAAATTCAGCTGAGGTCCTAAAAATGTTCCAGTACCTCCGAATTCTATAGTATATCCATTTCCATTATTAGTAAAATTATTAATTACTAATGCATAGTGCTTACCTGCTACCATATCCAAAGGCTCTAAAAAATTATCATCTCCATTACTACACCCTGGGGTTTCCACAACATCTGTAGAGCCATTCCCTAAACCAGTTGCTCCAGTACAAACTATCCAGTCTGATAGTGGAGCACCTACATTTTCACCTGATGCCATACATCTCAATAACTCCATATCACTACAGTCATCAATACCATTCGGCATTTCAAAAACTGCGAAATCCAAATCATCTGTACTAACCAGAGGGTTCAAAACAAAGCTTAATGTTCCTGATTCTTCACAGGTCCATTTATACCAAGATGAGCTAAATTCATTCCCCAGACATAATCCATTCAGTTCATTGGGGTTATTCCCTTCTCCTAATACAGATGGAACCGTAAACGAAGATTTATCACAGAGCACCACACCACCTGAGCAATCTCCATTTGGATCAGGAACTGCATTGAAGTTATTCACACATAATTTGAATGTTCCAGTATTGTCATCTCTTGCAGAAATTCTCAAAAAATAACTTTGCCCCGGTGTCAAATTTTGAATTTGAGTTTCTGCTGAATTTGTAATAAAAGCATCTGAATTACAACTTAAGGGTATCAAATCTCCACAATAACCTTGATATACTTGAAGTTGTGGTTGAATAAGTGATCCTCCCGGATTAATGCTTGTATTACCTTCTATACTAACACTTAAAGAATTTGCAATAGCAGTAAACGTAAACCAAATATCATTACCTATTGAAGGCCAACAAGAAGGATTTGCTTCTTCGACAGAGGGTGTTGCTTGATTATTATTATAAGCGCCAGGCGATGAACACCAATTTTCAAGATCACTAAGCACTGTTGCGCCTAAACAAAGGTCATTGAATTCCTGAGCCTTAATGTCTGAAAATGAACCAGCACATAAAAATAAGGATAGAAAAATGTATGTAATGTTTCTCATAAATGGACCAATTTGGCAAATAGACTAGGGTTTAAGTATGTATTTCTTTAACGAATTTACTATTAGCAACTTAAAGATGAATGAATATTTATAATTTAGCATAAATTTTAAGAATACTTTATGAAAAAGCACCTTCCTAATCTGATAACGCTTATTAACCTGTTCTGTGGTATAAATGCCTCAATTTTATGGTTAAACGATGACCAAAATTTAGCTTTATACTTCATTATAATTGCTGCATTAGCGGATTTCTTAGATGGATTTGTTGCAAGGATGCTGAAAGTATCGTCTGAAGTTGGAAAACAACTCGACTCCCTTTGTGATCTTGTCTCTTTTGGTGTTTTCCCTTCTATAATCATTTATCAAATTTTGGCTAATAATCATCCAATTGAGGAAGGAATCAATATATATGCTGTTCCTGCATTTATCATTGCCATGGGAGCAGCCTACCGACTTGCAAAGTTCAATTTGGATTACAGACAAACAGAAGATTTTATAGGATTGAATACGCCCTCTATGACAATCTTTGTCTTGGGTTTATATTTCATTATCGATCAGAATACATTTGGTTTACAAAGCATTCTATTAAATAACTTCGTTCTATATGGAATTTGTGGGTTATTAGTCTTTTTGATGAATGCCGAAATCAGCCTGTTTGGATTAAAAGTGAAAAACTTTGGATGGAAAGGTAATGAATTGAAGATAATTGTATTGACTGTATCTATAGCATTGATAGCAACAATAGGATTCCAGTCTTTGAGCTTTATCATCCTATTCTATATTATATTATCGGTTTTATTCCATAGAGACAAGGTATTAACAAAAGAAAGCTAAATCTTATGCTATATATTGTACCAACACCTATTGGCAATTTAGAGGATATTACTTTAAGAGCATTAAATGTATTAAAGGAAGTAGATCTTGTACTTGCTGAAGATACACGAACCAGTAGAAAGCTTTTTACACACTTTACGATAACAACACCACTCAAAGCCTATCATGCCCATAACGAGCATAGAATTCAGGAAGAAATCATCGAGATGTTGAATGCGGGTAAAAGTATTGCTTTGATATCAGATGCTGGCACACCGGGTATCTCCGATCCAGGATTTTTAATCGTAAGAACCTGTAAACAACTGGATATCCCTGTAAGCACCTTACCGGGAGCTACAGCATTTGTCCCAGCCTTGGTAAGTTCTGGATTACCTTGTGACAAATTTTTCTTTGAAGGATTTTTACCCCACAAAAAAGGAAGGCAAACCCGCTTAACCTATCTTGCCGAGTTACCTGTTAGCTTTGTACTATATGAATCACCAAACAGACTTTTGAAGTTATTAAGTGAGTTGGAAAAATTCTGCGGTTCAGATCGAAAAATCAATGTTTCGCGAGAGATCAGTAAAATGTTTGAGGAACATAGATTAGGTACCTCGAGAGAACTCATCGAACACTATGCAACTAAGACACCAAAAGGAGAGATCGTGGTAATCGTTGAAGGTAAGCCGGAAGTAAAAAAGTTGAAAGGCAATAAATACAAACAAAAGAATGAGGAAGATTAACTTCCTCTTTTTTTTGGACCTAAAATGAAAAAGGGCTTGAACCGAAGTTCAAGCCCCTTTTTCTTATAGTGAATCGTCAATTACTTAACGATAACCATTTTGTTAGTAGCTGTGTTGTTAGCAGTTTCTACTGTGTAGTATACAACACCTGAAGCAGCGATGTTCGCAGCGTTAACAGTGATTGCGTTGTAACCTTTAGCAGCCTCAACAGTTCTAACAGCTAGTACTTTACCTTCAACTGAAGTGAAAGTAACTGTAGCGTTTCCAGCCTCTACAGCGTTGAAACCGATAACAGTTTCAGCAGAGAATGGGTTAGGAGTGTTTTGGTATACTGCGAATGCGTTAGCAGCAGCACCGTTGAATGCAAGAGAAACATTTGCAGCTTCGAACTCAGCAGTTACAGCCTCAGCAGCAGTAACTTTAGAGTTGATAGAAAGTGCAGAGCTTAACTGTACATCTTCAGTTGCTACGAATACAGCAGTGAATAGAGCCTCACCGTCAAGGTTTACTGCCTCAGCAGCGTTCCAAGAAGTAGTAAGTGCACCAGCATCAACTAGAGAGAAACCGAAGTTTTCTTCTTTAGCAACACCGTACTCAACGTCTACTAGCTCAAGACCAGCAAAGTTCAAAGTGAACTGGTATCCAGCAAGTGCCTCAGCAGTTGTGAATTCAACAGCTACAGTTTCACCAGCTTTAACAGCTTTGTCTTCAGCGTTGATGTTGATAGCAGAACGGTTGTCAGCAGATCCGAAAGATACAGAAGCATCACCAGTTACATCACCAACTTTTACAGCGATGAAGTTAGCAGTTACGTTAGCGTCAACATTGTTGATGTTTACTATCTCAGAGAATACGAATGGGTTGTTACCATCGATTACCTGTGCAGCGTCAACGAATCTCCAAGAAGTGTTGTTAGGGAACTCAGTAGAGATCTGAAGGATCGCCTTACGGATAGCAACGATATCAAGAGTTGTGATTGATGCAGAGTTGTTTGCATCAGCAGCGATCATCTTGTATGCAGAATCAAGAGTCTGGATACCTAGGATGTGCTGAGTAATCTTAACGATATCGAAAGTAGTTACACCGTTAGTGATAGCGTCATCTAGAGATGGAGCAACAGTGATATCAGTACCTTGAGCAAGACCAGTGATCTCGTAAGTACCGTTAGCATTTGTTGTTGCAGAGAATAGTCCACCGTTGATTTCAACAGTTACACCGTTTACAGCAGTAGCAGACTCAGTGTTAATTGCACCAGAAACAGTTAAAGAACCAGTTCCACAATCAGCACCATTGTTATTTTGAACTGTAAGAGTTACAGCACAGAAGTCAGTAAGACCATCTGCATCGAATACCCACATTTCAACAGCATTGTTTCCTAGCTCATCACAAGTAACAACCATAGTTGTGTTGTTGATGTCAGAAGAGAATGCGAAAGATAGGTCTTCAGAAGCAGTACAGTTATCAGAAGATGCAAAGTTGAAATCAGCAGCAGTTACCTCAGCCATTCCAGTCGTCATCAAATCGATAACTAAGTTATCAGTACAGAAAGCAGTAGGAGCTTTCTCCTCAACTACTACAGTCTTGATAGCAGTACCTACGTTACCACAAGGGTCAGCAACAGTAAATGTTACATCATAAGAACCAGCAGGTACATTTTGGAATTCACCAGCTGCAACGTTTAGGTATTGAGCAAGGTCACCGTAGTTCTCAGTGATAACATAAGCATCAGTGTCACAACCATCTTCGATAGAGATTGCATCTACAGAAGCCTGAGCAAAGTTAGCGAAACAGCTAGTTGCAGAAACCTGAGTAGAGTAATCTTCAGCAGATACAGTTGGAGATACGTTATCCTTAACTTTGATAACTTGCGTATAAGTCATGTAATCATCACCAGTTACAGTGTAGTTGAAGTTTGCTTGAGTAGCAACGATTTCATCATCAGAATCATTGTCATAAGTACACCAGTTGATTACTGTCCAGTCACGGAAGATCTTGAAACAAGCATCCTGACCAGGAACATTAAACTGAGTATCGTTATAAGAAACAGCGATCATCTCACACTCATCGTTAGAGATTGATGGAGAACCGAAATCGATCTCATCGTAATCACAGTCAGCATTTACCGGCTGATCGAAATCTGCAGGGAAAGATACTGTCCAGTTAGAAACGTGAGAAACAGAGATAGACTGAGTACAAGATGCAGGTGCATTACCAGCAGCATCCTGAACAGACCAAGTACGAGTAATTGTACCAATACCACACTGATCAACATTGTAGTTTACAACGTAAGAATCATCGTAATCACAGTTGTCACCAGTTGTTCCAATACCGAACGCCTCAAGAACAGAGTAATCTCCGTTATCTAGAGCTGGAGCATAGTT
>OMKD01000137.1 GCA_900299495.1 Sphingobacteriales bacterium | reverse complement strand
TCTTACTTCACTATATCCGTCAATGTTACTTGATGGAACAGAGGTTGTGGTTGAGCTATTGATATACCATTTATCCGTTAGGTTGTCTTGGCTTTCACCAAATGGCAAAGAACCTCTGTCTTGGTTAACGTCTACACGACTTGGGAAGAGATGGTGCATGTCATATTCTGCCTGTGTATTATCTACACCTTTGCTTCTCGGAAATACATGTTCTTGGTTTATGTTTTTTGCAAAGGCATCCTGAGAGGGGTCTGCTCCAGGAGTCAGTGTAATTGAATATCCAGTGTATATACATTCAACTTCTCCATTGTAGTTTTCGACAACAGCATATAAGCTATCCTTTGAATCTGAGCTACTTAATATAGTAGCAGGTTTGTAGTTTTCAATAAGCGCATTCATCAAGGCATCTCCTTCAAGATTAGGAAATAACTGTGCCTGTAAATTTTGAGTAGTAAATAGTATTGAACTAAGTATCAATAAAGATCGGATCATCTTTTTTTTGCAAAGTTATTTAAGTAGGTGGGAAAACAGTATTAATTCTCGTAATATTTTCTCTGTAATAGAAGCGTAACCATTTGTATTCGTTCAATTCTTCTACATCTATTTCATGAAAATATTGTTAAATTGAAACAGAAAATAATGCGATGGTAAATTTTACAGAAATAGGATCCTTTCAAAGTAAGTTTGAGCTTCAGGGAAAAGAAGTTCTTGCTTTAGGCAAAACGACTGTTTGGCAACGTTTGAAGAAACTGAAGAATCTTGAAAAAACGATTATCAAATATCAGGATGATATTTGTGAAGCGTTGAAGAAAGACTTAGGCAAATCCGAAGCAGAATCAAAGATTTCAGAGATCTTTATCTTGTTATCTGAACTTAGACATACAAGACGTAATCTAAGTACCTGGATGACCGATAAACCTATTTCATCTCCATTGTTTATGTTAGGCTCCAGATCATATATTCGCCATGAGTCTAAGGGTAGGGCACTTATAATTTCTCCATGGAATTACCCAGTACTATTAAGTTTCTCTCCTTTAATTGGTGCGGTTGCTGCTGGCTGTCCTGTGATTTTAAAACCATCAGAGTATTCAGCAAATGCTAGTGTTTTAATCGCAAAAATTGTGGAGGAAGTTTTTGATGAACGAGAGGCTACAGTGGTTTTGGGAGGCGTTGAAGCTGCGCAAGCTTTACTAAAGTTGCCATTTGACCATATGTACTTCACAGGGTCTAATGCTGTGGGTAAAGTTGTTATGCGAGCTGCTGCGGAACATTTAAGTAGTGTAACTTTAGAATTGGGAGGAAAATCACCGGTAGTGGTTACTTCAAGTGCTTATGTACCTAAAGCATCTGAGCGTATTATTTTTACTAAGTTCTTCAATAACGGACAAATCTGTATAGCTCCTGATTATATTCTAGTTGATAAGTCTAAGAAAGATGTCTTTATCTCTAGTTTGAAAAAGGAGATCGATAATCTTTTTGGTCAGGCTAAAACCTCAAGAGATTATACTCGCATTATCAATAAAAGACATTATGATCGATTAAAGGATCTTTTCGAGCAAAGTGTAGAAGCAGGCGCTGAAGTTATTGCTGGTGGTGAGTTTATAGAAGATGAACTTTATATCAGTCCAACAATCCTGTATGTAAAAGATGAGGATAATCCTATCATGGAGCAGGAAATCTTTGGGCCAATAATGCCTGTGTTTGAATATGATGGCCTTGAACATGCTGTTCAATTTATTAATAGAATAGAACGTTCATTAGCATCTTATATCTATACCACAAGTAAGAAAGAAGAAACATACTTTTTGAACCATACAAGATCGGGTGGAGGGGCTATAAATCATGGTTTAGTCCAGTTGGCTAATTATAATCTTCCATTTGGGGGGAGTAGTCAAAGTGGTTTTGGAAAGGCTAAAGGTGTGGAAAGTTTCCTCGCTTTCACGAACCAGAGGAGTTTGGTGAAAAATTCCGCTTATTTTTCCATTGTTGATCTTTTAGGCTATCCATTTAACAAGGCAAAGTTGAAAATCATTAATTTATTGCTTCGTTGGTTTTAACTGCAAACAATGGATATTGTTGCTATAGATAATTTTTTTCAGGAAAAACTTCCAGAGGAGTCTTTGACCAATTCTTTAAGTAAGTATTGGAAAGGTTTCTATAGGGGTAATACATTTATAGCAGGAAAGTTTAAGTCTAAAGGATTAAAGGTATACACTTCTGTTTGGGATGTGAGTAAAAAGGCATTTTACTGTAATTGTTCCAGCCTAAAGAATCCCTGTGCTCATGGCATCGATCTGTATTTTAGGTTCAAACACCAGTATAATGAGTTTAAAGTCGTGGATCCTGAGAACAATGAATATGAAGAGCTAATCGCCAAAGCCATTTCCGTTGATAAGAAACGATCTGACTTTTACACTAAAGAGGATCTGGATCGTATGCTTGATAGTAGAACCAAACAACGAACGGAGAGAATAGAGCTCATGAAACAAGGAGCTAAGGTTTTAGAAAACTGGATTGAGGATGCCTTTAGTATGGGACTTGCAGATCTTTCTTTGAAACAGATGGAATTTTGGAAAGAGTTGGCAAGTACGCTTGTCAATTATAAATTGAATGCCTTGTCTGATCGGGTATTGGATTTTGCGTACAGAGATCGAGCAGAGCTATCGGATTGGTACACGGAATGTATTCACTTTTTATCAGACCTTTATTTGTTTTCTAATGCGTTTGCCAAAATAGACCAATTACCTGATTTACAGGAGCCCTTATTGCGAGGAGGAGGAGTTAAGGTGATGAGTAAAGATTTGGAAAAGGAACAGGTAGAACCTATTGTTGCTGTTCTTATATCTATTGAACAGTGGCATCAAAATAATCTGTTCTACGAAAAATATCTATGGATAAATGTAGAAACCAATGTTTTGTTCTATGTGCAGCATTCGACATGGGAGGGAGCTTATGATAGAAATAAAGCTTTGCCATTTAAAGAGGGCGATCAAGTCAAAGGCGAATTTGTCAAATACGGCTATAATCAACGATTTTACCTTAAAGAAGGCTATACTAAAATCCTGGTGCGAGGTTTAGCGCTCACGAATATTCAAAACAGTTTTGAATCTGTTTTTGTAGAATACAGGAGTATGTTGTCTAGTCAATTAGTGCTAAATGAATACTATTTTTTATTTGGATGTGCAGACCTTGTAAAAAAAGAAAACCATTACTATCTAAAAGATGGCAATGGAAAATATATGCATATAAACCTTCAAAGAAAGGATTACTTTAAGCTAAAATATAATCGAGGAAAATCTACGTGCTTGATAATTCGGTTGAATAAGGGTCGTTTGGATCTAATTGCCTACTTTGATTCAGTTAGTAATATAAGATTTATAAGTAAGAAACCGACTATGGTCTAACATTACTAAATAAAACCTCTGCAACTTCTTTGGTCTCTGTGAATGAGATTAAACAACAAAATAAGAAAACAGCTAAAGCTATTATCATATCTAAGTTTTTGGATTTCTCTGGGCTTGTAATAATTTTCATATTATTTGGTGTATCAATTTGAGTTTTGATTGAGGGATTCATCAAATTTAATTTTGAGTCGCAAATCTATAAATAATATGGCTTAAAAACATGCTTTGCTCAAAATAAATTCATTTATAACTTAATGTATGTGATTTTTATGGTAATTGCTACTCTTTTGGGAAAAATTGCCACCTTTTTGGGCATAATTGTCAGGTTTTTGGTGAAAAAGGAGGAAGTTATTCCTCCTTTTTTTACATATTTAGACCACCGCAAACAGATAATGTCTGACCTGTAGTATATGAAGAAAGATCAGAAGCTAGGTAAACGCATGCGTCTGCTACCTCTTTTCCTTCACCAAATCTCTTTAGAGCAACACCTGATAAATAAGCGTCTTTAGTTTTATCATCAAGCTGATCTGTCATGTCAGTTTTGATAAATCCTGGAGCAATGGCATTACAACGAATATTTCTTGAACCTACCTCTTTTGCAATTGATTTAGTGAAACCAAATACACCAGCTTTTGATGCAGCATAATTAGCCTGACCTGGATTACCGAAGTCACCCACAACAGAAGAGATATTTATTATAGAACCTGCACGATTTTTCATCATTGGACGAAGAACCTGCTTAGTTAGGTTGAATAATGATTTTAAGTTAATATTGATTACTGTATCCCATTGTTCTTCAGTCATTCTCAACATTAGATTATCACGGGTTACACCTGCATTGTTGATTAGAACATCAATTTTTTCGAAATCGGCAAGCACATTTTTAACTAATTCTTCAGATTGCTCAAATGAGCTAGCGTCTGATTTATACGCCTTTGCTTTTACACCCATTGCGATAAGCTCCTCTTGGATATCCAATGCAGGCTTCTCAGAGCTCAAATATGTAAAAGCAACATTTGCTCCCTGAGCAGCAAATGCTCTAACAATTGCGGAACCAATACCTCTTGAGCCACCTGTTACTAAGGCAACCTTGTCTTTAAGTAGATTCATTTTTTTCGATTTTGCGAATAATTTGGCGTAAAAATAAGAAACTGAATGAATATCTCAACAGATTAGAAGTCAATCTTTAGCCCATCATATGCTGCATGAATCCCTACAGGTAGCATTTCTTCAATTTCCTTATGTGTCCCAAACCTATGACTGATGTGGGTGAGAAAAGCTCTTCGGGGGGTTATTTTGCCTATAAACTCAATAGCTTCTTCCAGATTTAAATGCGAAAAATGTGGTTCTATTCGAAGGCAATTTACAATAAGTGTATCGATGTCCTGTAGTTTCGAATATTCTTTTTCGGGGATACTTTTCATATCTGTGAGATACGCCAGATTCCCAAAAATATATCCGTAACTAAGTGTAATTCCATGGATCAATTCGACAGGTGTTATTACCTTGCCATTGATTTGGATTTGGTCTTCTGTCTCGATCATATTGAGGTTGATTTGAGGAGCTCCGGGGTATGGATTTTTTTCAAAAATATAGGCAAATCGTTCCTTCAGATTTTCTGATACAATCTTGTTTGCATAGACCGGCATTTCTCCACCTTGCCTAAAATTAAAGGGTCGAATATCATCAATCCCAATAATGTGGTCATTATGTTGATGCGTAAGCAGGAGGGCATCCAATTTAGTAATACCGGCACGAAGCATTTGATATCTAAAGTCTGGACCTGAATCAATAACAATACTTAAATCCTCCCAATTCAGGTGAACTGAGGTTCGCAGCCGTTTATCTCTGCTATCTTCGGATGTACAGGTCTTGCAATTACAGGTAATGACTGGTATTCCTTGAGAAGTGCCTGTGCCAAGAAATGTAAGTGAATTTCTCATGATTCTTCCTCGGCTTCTTTTGATTCGGTGAAAATAGATTTATACGTTTTGAGATTCGGTGGATTAAGTTTTTCTGTATCCACATCTCGGTTTTTAAGAATATCTATAATAGTTAATATCCTTGCTTTGGTATCAAAGAATTTATTGATGACTATTACCTTACTGTTCTCTACAACACAAAATCCTGAATTGAAATTACCCTTTTCATATCTTACAGTAAATTCTAATTCCTCAAGAACGGTTTCCAATTTTTTCAGGTTGTGTTTGGTGAAGTTTATCATAGGCTTTAAGACTGTCCGATATTTCTTTGGGTTAAAATTTTAATGACTAAAATAATATAAATTAAAGCAAAGTATAGAGAACTTCAGCCAGGCTCAGTTATATTTATCGAAATTTTGTTCTATGAAATTTAAATTTTTAGTCTTTACCGCTCTTTTAATACTTTCTGGTTTAACTGAAAGTCATGCTCAAACCTTTAAAGCAGGGCTAATAGCAGGTCTGAATGCTAGTCAGATAAATGGTGATAATGTTGGTGGTTATAGCAATCCAGGGATACGAGCCGGAATACGCGTCTCCACAATTTTGAAAGATCGGCTAAGAGTCGATACTGATATGCTTTTTAGTCAAAGAGGCTCTAGGCCCTCATCAACAGAGTTCAGAGCTACTGGTCAAAACTGGAAGTTTAGAATGGATTATGTGGAGGTGCCGGTTACTCTTCGGTTTAGCGATTGGTATGTTGATGATGGAGATTACTACAAAGTATACGCAAAAGCTGGTCTAACTTATGGACGCTTTTTCCGTAGTGCAAATAGTATTGATTCTCCATTTAGAACCTTGGATGAATATATAAGGCCGAATGACCTTGCAGTTACTGTTGGTTTAGGCTTGTATGCTAATAAAAATGTGCAGACTGAACTGAATTTTACCAGATCGCTGTTTCCATTTTATGTTCCACAGACAGGACAACCCTGGTCAAGATTTTTAGTAGGATACTTTTTTTCTATTCAAATCATGTATGAAATATAAATCTATGATAAAGCAATTTTTACCAATAATTACATTACTTGTATTACTTGTATCCTGTCAGGACAAATCATCAGAGACAGAAACGGAGGAAAAGGCAGGCACTACGAATTTAGTAGAGCAATATGCCCTTCCTGTACCACCGATTGAAACATTGGAGTACTTGTATCAGAATTGTTCTCATATCGATTATGTTTTCTATGAACTTCCATTTTCTATGAGTTTGGACGATGTTGGTTCAATCCGTAAAACACTTTCTCATATCTCAACGTCTCCGGCACCAGATAAGGCAGAATGTAAACCAATGGGTCGTATATTCTTTGATGTAGGTATTGAGACCAAATTGGAGGCTGATTTTTACTTTTCTTCAGGCTGTGTGTATTTCCTGTTTTATGAGGGAGGAGAGAAGAAATATTCTTCTTTTATGACTCCGGATGCTGTTAAGTATATGAACAATTATATCAGTCAAGCCAACGCCCAGCGTCAGCAAATAATGCAAAATCAATAAATGATTATGAGCAGGTTTGCAGTAATAGATCTAGGTACAAATACCTTTCATTTATTGATTGTAGAAATTGATAAAGAGGAACAGCAGGTTCTGTTTAAAAAGAGAACCTATGTTAGTTTAGCCTCAGATGGTATATCTAACATAGGAGATGCTCCTTATCAAAGAGGTCTTGATTGCTTGCAAGAATATGCATCAATCTTAGAGGAATATAAGGTGGATGCGCTCAAAGCTTTTGGAACTGCTGCCCTGAGGAATGCAAAGAATGCACACAGTTTCGTAATTGATGTCAAGAAACAAACGGGTATTGATGTTGAGATTATTGCTGGAGATCGAGAGGCTTTGTTGATACATAAAGGAGTCAAACGGGTAGTCCCCTTTGATGATAAACCAAGTCTAATCATGGATATTGGTGGGGGTAGTGTGGAGTTTATAATCTGCAATAAGGATCAGGTGTTTTGGTCTCAAAGTTTTAAGATTGGTGTTGCAGTGTTGTTTAATAAATTCCATAATACTGACCCAATTGATCAAAATAGTCTTTATGATCTGGAGGATTTTGTTGAAGAAAAAACAAAACCTTTATTTGAGGCCTTGAAGCAGTTTCCTGTCAACCAAATTATAGGTGCTTCTGGTACTTTTGATGTTCTAGTTAAAATTCTAGGTGAAGAAAAAATTTCAAACCATCACTTTACATTAGACCTGAATCGATTTGAGGATTGGAGACAAAAAGTGCTTCCAATGGACTTTTCTCAGCGATTGGAATTGCCGAATTTACCAAAACAGCGTGCAGAATATATTGTAGTTGCTGTCCAGCTTCTCCATTTTGTTCTTGTAAGGGCCAACATCGACCGAATGAAGGTATCTTCTTTCGCCATGAAAGAAGGAATTTTGTCAGAGATGATAGAAAATTAGGGATAGTTTTAGATTAGCCAAAAAAAATAATTTTGTTTTCCTAACTTTGTATTAAACGAGAATACAAATGCTGGAAGTATTACAAAACGAATGGGCTATCAGAGCCTTACTAGCCTCCATGGCTGTGGGCGTTAGTTGTGGTATTTTGGGTTGTTTCATAGTGCTTAGAAATATGTCTATGGTAGGAGATGCCCTTTCCCATGCCATTCTTCCGGGTATTGTATTTGCTTTTTTTGTTTTTGGTACTGATAATTCGGGAGGTTTCTTTCTGGGGGCTGTCCTAGCCGGTTGGCTCTCGTCTTTTTTAATAACTTGGATACAGACCAAGCTTTCCACAAAGAATGATGCTGCAATAGGTATTGTGTTTACCTGTATGTTTTCCCTTGGGGTAATTGGTATATCTTACCTAAGTAGTAGTCAGAATATACATATTGATTTAAAAGATTACCTTTTTGGAAATGTGCTTGGGGTCTCCGACGATGATCTGTACATGTCTTTCGCTGTCACTCTGATTGTGATTACTGGAGTCGTTGTTTTTTATCGTTCCCTGTTACTGACAACTTTTCAATCTGTAGTTGCGAGAACAATGGGGGTAAAGGTGGAGCAGGTTCACTATTTTCTAATGCTCATGCTTTCTTTTGCAGTTGTATCAGCACTTCAAACTGTTGGTGTTATTCTGGTTGTAGCCATGTTGATTACTCCGGCCTCTACGGCTTTATTATTATTCAAAAGACTACAAAATGTGATTCTGTGTTCCGCCCTAATTGGTGTCTTAGCAGCAATCGGTGGATTTTTTGTCTCCTACTTATTTAACTTTCCTCCAGGTCCGTCAATGGCGGTATTGGCTACACTAATTTATATCCTTGCAGTTGTTTTTTCGCCAAACTCGGGTTTAGTTATCCGATTTGTTCAATCTAGAAAAGAACAGGAAAAGATCCGTCAAGAGGATGTACTTAAATGTATACAATTATTCAAGTCAAAAGGAGTCCTTGTATCAGAGGAGAGTATTTCAGATAAACTGAATTTAAGGTCTTGGCAATTAAACAAAACCTTGAAGAATCTGGAAAAGAAAAAGCTATTGTCGAAAGCGAATCTTAATTTAAGTGCCAGTGGTAAGAAGAGAGCGGAGAAATTAATACGAGCACACAGACTTTGGGAAACATATATGGTGGATAAAATGGGCATGGGGTCTGATCAGATACACGAAGAAGCAGAACGCATCGAGCACCATATGAGTGACGAGTTTTTGAATGAAATTGCTGAGCAGCTGAATTATCCCGAAAAAGATCCTCATGGTTCTCCTATTCCAAAAGGTTTTATGAACTTATCGTTGATGAAGCAGGGGGAACAATTCAGATTGGCTGCAGATCAGGATTTTAAAGCCATAGTGGCAGATTTGTGGGATATGGGTATTATGCCGAATTCAATCTGGCAAGTTGAAGAGATTGGTAAAAAAGAAATTCTTCTCCAGAACACTGAAATAGGCCAGAGAAGAATTGCTTTTGATCTTGCAAAGAAGATTGAAATAGAACGCTTATAGGATTATTCTCCTTCCTCGTCCTTGTTGATATTATCAAATAATTGGTTCAGCTTGTACATTTCGTCAAGGGTGTCATCCAGGTAAAAGTTTACATCTGGAATCTTCCTTACGTGTTTCCTGATACGCTGAGCAAGAGCATTTTTTAATACATTTTTCTCTGCTTCCATGCTCAGGATTACATTATGCTTATCCTCTATGTTGTATACACTTAAATAGATTCTTGCTATTCCAAAATCTGGGGATACCTTTACTGAAGTTGTTGTTACAAAGGCATCAG
>OMKD01000136.1 GCA_900299495.1 Sphingobacteriales bacterium | reverse complement strand
GCAAATCCAGCCTTTTTTTAATTTTCCGGATATCCCTGATCGTACCAGCAACGAACGATTTCAATTTCTTCTTCTGTCATACCTCCCCAGGCTGCCATTCGACCACCTACTTCAAGTACCTCGTCAAAGAATACACCATTGTCCAGATATACCTCATATTCCAAGTAGGTATCCAATGCAAAAGGTGCTGCACTTGAATTAGCCGTGTGGCAATTATTACAAGATGTATTCAGAATGGATGAAACCTCTCCATTATAAGTGTTTTCTAGTGTACTACAGTCTACTAAAGGTGGTTCCACTGTATCATCTGTACAAGCATTAAAGATCAAGGTTCCGAAAAACAAGCAGCTAAGTACTAGAGCAATCTTATTCATGAATTCAACGTATTTAAAGCTTTATAATTTTTTTGACTAATTGATTATCCGGACCATTCACGTGCAGAAAATAAATCCCTGCTTTAAGATCTGAAAGATCAATCTCTATTTCCTTCTGATCGAAATCTGCATCTATAGATTTAACGATCCTTCCTTCAATATTTCTTAAAGATAATCCTTTATACAAATTATAGTATCCTAGGTTGACTTGGATCGTGTTTTCTGAAGGATTTGGATAGATTTTGACTCTTTTCTGTGGGTAAACTTGCTCGGAATCCACCGATAAACACCAATCCTTAATAATCTCCTTGACCAATACCCCAGAAGTTGTCAAATCATTCGCAGACCATCCACCCAATGGACTAGCCCCTTCCTTAAGCACGGATGCTCCTTCCGGTTTGTCATTCAATGCCCAGTTACAATGTCCAATAGCATGTTCACATAAAAAATCCATCCAGGCAGCAGTTTCAGCCTCATCTACTGCACCATCACCATTTGCAGAAACAGTACCCCATTCTGTTACAAAAAGAGCAATGCCATTATCCAATGCCGCTTTTGCCTTATCTCGAAGATATTGTCCGTGTGTTGCAGCATAAAAATGTAAAGTATACGCTATGTTTATTTGACCCTCAATTGGATCCTGCGAAACAATATCCACATCCTGAGACCAGGTTGGGTTCCCCACAATTATAAGGTTGTCCGGATCAATAGCCCGTATAGCTTCTATAACAGATTCGGCATAGGGCTTTATGGTATTTGCCCAGGATATCTGCATAGGTTCATTATAGATTTCATAAATCACATTCGGATAATCCCCATAGGCTTCTGCCATTTCTTCAAAGAAATCAATGGCATCCTGTTCATAATCATGGGCATGATGGGAATGCCAATCTATTATCACATATATGCCTGTTTCAATTGCCTTATCTACAATCTTCTTTACGCGGTCTTTGTTTGATGCATCGGATAAATAACCCCCGTTTTCATCAACCCCCATTGCTGCTCGAATGACGGTGATCTCCCAATCTTCAATTAACCAATCAACCACTTCCTCCGTATAAAATTCCTCACCACCCCAATTGGTATTGCTCCAAAACAAACTCATCCCCACCAGACTAACCGGATTGTTTGATTTATCCAGGATCTTATTTCCGTCCACAGAAAGCTTGCCATGCTGATCAACAGGACTTTGTGCGGAGGTATAAAATGGACTCAAAAAACAGAGCAGAAGTAGGGTAGTCATCCAGGTTTTCATACGATTCGTTATTTGCTATAAAAGTTAATAAAATCCTCTTTTAATCAGACGAAAACAATGATCAAAAGCGTTTTGAACTGTACAATTATTAATTTATTTGTACCTCAAGGCAACATATTGCCTGTTTTATGTACCTATATAATTAGTGAATGGCTTAAACAATTATCCCGTGAATGTTTACAAAAGGAACATTCATAGAATCTTTACAGATGGCTTAAACAAAAGCTAAATCTAAGAGCAAAATCTAAACCGGATTTTGCTCTTTTTTGTTTAAAAACAAATCAAGTCATTCATTATTCGATACTTATGAAGAAAATCCTTTTGACAGGCGCCAACGGCTATATTGGAAAAAGACTACTTATTGAATTAGTCAATAAGGATTACTTTGTGGTCTGCTGTGTCCGAGATTTGAATCGCTTTACCGTGTCTGATGAGGTAGCCAAACGAATCCAGATCGTACAAGTTGATTTTTCAAAACCTATACCTGATGGCTTGATTCCCGAGGATATTTCTGCGGCTTATTATCTGATTCATTCTATGTCCGCCTCCACCAAATTTGAAGAATTGGAGGCCCTATGTGGGGAGCATTTTAAAAAGGCGGTAGAACAAACGCAGGTAGAGCAAGTCATTTACCTTTCCGGTATTTCCAATGAAGATAATCTGTCCAAACATCTGGCTTCCAGAAAACATGTTGAGGAAGTGTTGAAATCTGATACTTATGCACTAACAACCCTTCGAGCAGGTATCATCATCGGGTCAGGATCTGCATCCTTTGAAATCATCAGAGATCTGGTAGAGAAACTTCCGATCATGATTGCACCGAAATGGCTTAGAACCAAATCGCAACCTATTGCCATACGCGATGTACTAAGCTTTCTAACAAAATCTCTCTTTTTCAAAGATAGCTATAATCGGAATTTTGACATTGGTGGGCCTGATCGAATTACCTATCGGGAAATGTTGCTAGGCTTTGCAGAAGTTCGTGGGCTAAAACGCTATATCGGTATAGTCCCTGTGATGACTCCCCGTTTATCTTCCTACTGGCTTTACTTTGTAACTTCTACCTCATATAAATTGGCCTCAGCGCTTGTTAGCAGTATGAAGATTGAAGTCCTGTGCAGAGATAATGAACTGGCCAAAATATTGAGTATTGATCCAATTCCTTACAGGAAGGCTATAAAGCTTGCTTTTGATCGTATCGAACAGAATCAAATTTTATCTTCTTGGAAAGATTCATTAGTCAGTGGGCGCTTCAAGAATAATATTTCAAATTATATTCAAGTACCGATATATGGATGTTTCAAAGACAGCCGCAGAATAGTCATAAATGATATAGATGCTACCCTTGATCGTATCTGGAAAATAGGAGGTGACACTGGTTGGTATCATGCCAATTTCCTTTGGAAGATCCGTGGGCTTATGGATAAATTTCAGGGTGGGGTTGGACTGCGAAGAGGTCGCTCACACCCAACTGAAATTTCTGCTGGAGATGCTATTGACTTTTGGCGAGTACTCTTTGCCAGTAAAGACGAAAAACGACTCTTATTGTATGCAGAAATGAAAGTCCCTGGAGATGCTTGGTTAGAATTCAAAATTGAAAACGGATATCTGATCCAAACAGCTACTTTCAGACCTTTAGGTGCTTATGGCCGTTTATATTGGTACGCTGTTTCCATCCTTCATGAGTATGTA
The DNA here is from genome assembly GCA_900299495.1 of Sphingobacteriales bacterium. Taxonomy (GTDB): domain Bacteria; phylum Bacteroidota; class Bacteroidia; order Chitinophagales; family Saprospiraceae; genus AM-2324. Next base: position 3,299 of record OMKD01000136.1, on the reverse strand, counting down.
TTCAGAGGAATGGTTCGTAAAATTTCTGTTTAAAAAATAAGATTTAATAGTTTGTTAATCAGTTATTTATGGATTTTAAGTTCTTGTTGGTTATATTATAGTACTTATTACTAACTACAATCCTATGAGAAAATTTAATCCAATTCTGTTAATGCTTGTGGCATTGACATTTAGCGTTTCAACAAATGCCCAGTGGCTAAATGATGCCAGTGGGAATAAAAAAGCAGTTGAATTATCGAATAAAGCCATCGATTGTATGGCTAATCTTGAATACGGTAGGGCGCAAGGCTATGCTATGTCGGCTTTATCTGTAGATCCAAAAGCAACTTCCGCACAAATCGTAATGGCCTGGACCACGGGAGGACCAGTGTCTGAAGAATTGATGAAGGAGGCTGGAGCCATGAAGAAAACAGACTCTGAGCAAATCTGGTATGATATTCTTCAAAAACCAGGTGCAGAGCATGCTGGACTTGCAAAAGCTTCAGGTAGTTCAGAACCTTTGATTACCTACATTGCAGCTTATGAAAGTTATGAGGCATTAGAGGCATGGGCAAAATCTAATACAGCGATATCCGGCCCAGCGTTAAATTCTCTGGCTTATGCAGATTTTTCCGGTTCAGGACCCAGAAATATTACACCGCCGGATGGTACTGATGAGACACGTGCAGAGGAGCGATTCAAGTCTTATATTTCAATGACGGGTTCTCCAAATGCAGATGACTCTTATGCAGAATTTTTAGCTGCTAAAGGCGATTTTAAAGGAGCCTTTGATGCGCAAATGTCTGCTTACCAAAAGCTCAATTTTGTCAGTCCTTACACACGTAATCTTGTTGTCTATTGGCGTAAAAACAATCAAGATGGAATTAAGGAAGCTGTTACTAAACGTGTGGAAGCTTTTTATAATGATCCTAGCCGATTAGATGACCGAGTAGAAGATATGTTAGCCAAAGGGGTTTCAATTACAGAAGGTATGAGTAGTCTTCAGCCCTGGATCATTGATAATTATGAAATGGCACTAAAGCGATATGCTGCTCAGGGAGAACAAATAGATTGGATAGACCGAGAAGCTTACGATATAGATGTACATCTTGGACCTTATGGTGATGTAGCTGTTGTTACTTTCTACATGCGTGGAAAATACAATGCAAAAGGGTCTGATGGTTCTGTAGAATATCATACCCGTGCTTCTGAAGTTTGGGTACTTCAAGATAATGAATGGTATATGATGCATTCAAATTTTGCACCTTATGATGGTGGTACAGGTATTCCAGCAGTTAATAGATAGACTAAAATGAGGCAGTGTCTGAAGCACTGCCTCTTTTATAACTTGAAGACTATACCCGCGTAGATTGTCATTGGCTGGTAGTATTCATAGAATTGTTCTGAGTAATCAACATTATAATACAGGTTGCGCTCATTGGTGGAGTTGAGTGCATTACTCAGACTCACAAAACCAATCAAAGCATACCGTTTTTTGATCGACCAGAACTTTGAATAATTGATGCTCAGGTTAGAATACGTCCCAAATTGGTTTCCATTCTCCGTAATTCCATTAGAAAAGTCAGGGATATAGTCATTCAGGTCTTCTATGAATAAGGATTCATTGTTTAGCGTAAAAAACCTTCCCGGCCTGTTCATATATGCCATCCCTATAGTTCCTGGTTTTCCAGTAAATTGAATGTTTGCTTTCAGCATATACCTGAATGAGGGATTCAGTTGGATAGACTGATCATCTCCAGATTGGGTATCCAGATAATTATTGGAAACACTAAACAACCATTGATCATTTGGAGTATATTTTATAAAGACCTCTGCACCCTTTATATGCTTCTTTCGCACAGGAAGCACACCAGAGTTGATAACAGACCAAAGGCTACGTTCATAGTTCTCGATTTTATAGAAGCCTGCCAATAAAACTTCCCAGCGTTTATTATTCATACTGTATTCCAAACTTATCTGGTCAGCTTTAAGGTGGTTAGTATTATTGGACAGGGCAGGAGCCAGTATTTTATTGTAGTGCCCTACACCGAATAGTATTCTCGATATTTTATTGATGCGGTAGTTCACATTCAGTTGTCCACTCAGATAAGCCTGCGAATCATTGCCTTTTAAATTCAATCCGCCTCGTACACCTGTACTAAGCACCCACTTTTTATGTTCATACTTCAAAAAGTGATAAAGCTCAGGGACTAATAATTGGTTGGTGGAGGATTCCCGTTCTAATAAATGCAGTTGATCTGAACCAAAGCTGGAGTAATAAGCTGGGTAGATATCATTTACCTTTATTTGCTCTGAGCGAAGGCTTATTCCTCTCTTATAAATAAATAGTGATTTGTTGTAGTTGGTCATATCCATACTCAAAAAGTATTGGCTATGGCTTTGGTCCAGATTCATGGTACCGAAGGATTGCTCAATATCCTTATAGTCGTACCCTGCACTCAGGTTGTAAACGGTTTTATCACAAGTTTTACTTAGGTTTAATACATGGAAATTTCTGAATTGATCTCCAAGTGCATTTCCATAGAAGTTGAAAATGCCTGCGGCCACTTCATTGTTTTCCTGTATAGCATAGGCCGTATATTTTAGTCGTAGATCATTTCCCAGATCTATGGATGTGTTTAAGCCCAAATCTGTGTTGCTAAATGATTTTAAAAAATCAAATCGATTTCCATTTGCCCATTTGAATACATCCGAAAACTGCCTGTTGCCGTAAACCTGGGCATAGCCTTTTCCATCTTGTATTGGGCGGCTTATGAGTGCTCCAACACTGGCTAGTGAGACAGACAGGTCAGTTGTTCGAATTTCGTTTTTTTCAGGAGTGATTACATCTACCAATCCACCCACACTATGTCCTACATAGAGTGGTGGATTACTAGGATAGACAGTCATGGTTTCCACCAGCTCAGGATTGATAAGACTAAAATATCCCACTCCATTTAAGGCACTCGCCTTGACCGGATTAGAAATGGGTACCCCATTAATCTGAATGGTGGACAGGTCAGAGGAAGCTCCCCGCAATTCAGGGTTTGCAGTTTCATCGCTATTGGTAGAGGAAGGTAGCAAACTGATTGCTCTAAGGGGATCCCCAGCTGACACAGGATTAAAGTAAATGTCTAGTTTTTCCATTTTTAGTGTTGAAAACTCTTCCGCAAGTGCTTTGTTAGAAGAGACTTCAAATGTTTTCATTTGGATTCCAGCACCTAGTCTTATGTTGAGTTCTGCAGACTTATCCGAAGGGATAAATTGTCTAAAAGATTCAAAACCGATGTATGAAACCTTCAGTGTATCTCCTCCATCCG
>OMKD01000135.1 GCA_900299495.1 Sphingobacteriales bacterium | reverse complement strand
CGTGGAACGTTTCTTAAGAGGAGCACCACTTAATCCTCCATTGCCGATTTGTTGTACTGCCGACTCATTTGTTTGCAGATTGGAGCGGTCTATAGTTGTATTTGTTGCAATCAGACCATCGATCTTTGTATCTGCTACAATTTCAATGATATCATCAAGTTGACCATCAGTTAGATCCGGAGCAATTTTTAGCAATATAGGTTTTGGCGCGATTTTTGCTTGATTCAATATCTGAATACTGTTAAGCAGTTTTGTTAAAGGCTCCTTTTCTTGAAGATCTCTAAGGTTTGGTGTATTTGGAGAACTTACATTTACTACGAAGTAATCTACGTATGGATATAAGGCTTCAAAACAAATTTCATAGTCTTTAAAGGCAAGTTCATTGGGTGTCACCTTGTTTTTACCAATGTTGCCTCCAATAATGATCTTATCGTTGGATCTGTTTTTTATTCTGGAGACGAAGGCATCCAGTCCTTCATTATTAAAGCCCATTCTGTTGATCAGTGCGCCATCTTCTTTAAGTCTGAATAGCCTTGGCTTTGGATTACCATCCTGAGGTTTGGGTGTTACGGTTCCGATTTCTATGAATCCAAATCCAAGATTCTCTAAATCCTTGAAATATTTTCCATCTTTATCAAATCCTGCCGCCAGTCCTACCGGATTCTCAAATTGAAGTCCGAATAACTCCCGTTGGAGTTTTTTGTTTTCAACATTGTATAGTGATTTGAATATCTTTTTTCCAAAAGGTAATGAAAGAGAAAACCTGAATAGTTGCATAGTAAGCTTATGTGCTTTTTCAGGTTGAAATTGGAATAGGATAGGTTTTAAGATCGAATTATACATGCTATTGGACTATATGATTACAAATATTCTTTTATCAAGGATTTAAATTCACTCAGTATCATGGCGGTTGCACCCCAGACTACTCTGTTTTCAAGTTCGAAGTAAGGCACCCTTTTCAAGGTAATGTTCTCAGCTATCTTTATATTCGTTTCCTTTAAATTTTCAACGTCGAACAATTCTCTTATATCTACTTCAAAGATTTCCTGAACCTCTGATTCTTGTTTCTGATAGACGGGTTTTTGCTTGGTAATTCCAACAAAAGGGTAAACTACAAAATTGCTGACTGGTATATACAGTTCGGTTAGCTCGCCAACTAACTCTACATCACTAACATGAACGCCTACTTCTTCCTCCAACTCCCTAAGTGCGGTTTGGGAAGCGTTCAGATCATTCTTTTCCTTTTTACCTCCTGGTAAGGAGATTTGCCCCCTGTGTTTGTCATTTTTATTATGACTAGTTCTTTCCATTAGTGTAAAACTAAAGGAGTCATTGGAGTTTGGAAATAAAAGGATGCAAACGGAGGATGCCATTGCTGTTGAGGGTGTTGCAGGTGTATATGTCCTTAGTTTATGAGACATCTCAAAATGAGCCTCCTGTCCAGGAAGTCCTTCTGCAATCTTTTCTTTGATGAATGAAGAAAATTTATCCGTCATTATAAACTTAATATTCAGTTTACTAACAAAAATCTGTTGAATGTTGTTAGGTGTAGGATGAAAGTAGCAATGGCTGATATTTTTTGTAAAAATAGAAGATAAATTTTTCTTATTTAGATTTAAACAAAGTAATTTTCAATTACCATAGCCTATTAATACCTTAATCGCCTAATTCTGAAAAATAAAACAATGGCAAGAATATTAGCTAATGATGGAATACATCCTGCAGGTAAGAAAATGTTAGAAGATGCAGGTCATGAAGTGGTTACGGACAAGATTGCACAGTCCGATCTTATGAATGAACTGAATTCATTTGATTCCATAGTAGTGAGAAGTGCAACAACAGTGCGTGCGGAACTGATCGATGCCTCCCCCAATTTGAAGGTAATAGCAAGAGCGGGTGTAGGTTTGGATAATATTGATGTTACCTATGCAGAAAGTAAAGGTATTCGTGTTATCAATACGCCAGCAGCCTCTTCGAGATCCGTTGCGGAGTTAGTATTTGCCCACATTTTAACAGTTTCCAGGTTCTTACATACTAATAACCGTGCAATGCCTCAGAAGGGTGCATCCGAGTTTAAGGCATTGAAGAAACAATCTTCCAAAGGTTTGGAATTGATGAATCGCTCCATTGGAGTAGTTGGGTTTGGAAGAATAGGTCAGGAAGTGGCTAAGATTGCACTTGGTATGGGTATGCAGATATATGCAGTTGATCCATTTGTTAATGAGACAAGTTTGGATTTGAATATTGCAGGTAATGAAATATCAGTACCATTGAAAACAATAGAATTGGAAGATCTATTGGCAAAAAGTGATTTTGTAACCTTGCATGTACCATTTAGTGGCGGAAAGCCAATTATTGGAGAAAAGGAACTGGCATTGATGAAATCAACAGCGATAATTGTCAACGCATCACGTGGTGGAGTTGTTGATGAAACTGCATTAATGAATGCAATAGATGCTGGAAACTTATTTGGAGCTGGTTTGGATGTGTTTGTAAATGAACCAACACCGGATCCGACTATCCTTGAATTTGATGGTATATCGATGACACCTCATATTGGTGCATCTACCAATCAGGCTCAGGAAAATATTGGAACAGAAATTGCGCGAAAGATTATAGCGCTTCTAGGATAAAAAAAAGGGATTGTGTTAAGCAATCCCTTTTTTTTATCCTTTATAGAATGGAGGTTTCACGATGGTTGCCTCGATATTCTTTCTACCTGCCTTAATTAGCAGTTTATTTCCAATTTTTGCTAAATCTTTAGGTACATACCCTAGTCCGATTGGGTGGCCAAGGCTTGGTGCCTGGGTGCCGGAGGTAACGTATCCGATCTCCTCATCCTGCTCGTTGACAATCTTGTATCCGTGTCTAGGTACTCTCCTTCCATCCAATACGAATCCAACAAGCTTTCGCTCTAATCCATTCGCTTTTTGGTCAACGAAGTATGCTTTGTTATTAAAGTCGTTATTTTCAGCTTTCAGTTTCGTTATCCAACCCAAACCGGCTTCCAATGGAGAAGTCGTGTCATCAATATCATTTCCGTATAAGCAGAATGCCATTTCAAGTCTTAGTGTATCTCTTGCTCCCAGACCTATAGGCTTGATATCAAAATCTTTTGCATGGTTAAATATTGCTTCCCAAAGTTCTTTAAGATGCTCTGATGGGCAATAAAGTTCGAACCCCCCAGAACCTGTATATCCAGTTGCAGAAATAACCACATTGTCAATTCCTGCAAAGGTTCCTTTACGGAAAGTATAGTAACCGATTTCTGATAGGTCAATATCACAAAGTCCCTGTAATGCCTTAACAGCATTAGGACCTTGTACCGCTAAAAGTCCGGTTTGATCTGAGATGTCAGTCATTTTCGCATCAAATGTATTGTGCGATTTGATCCAGTTCCAGTCTTTTTCAATATTTGAGGCATTGACTACAAGCATAAACGCCTGTTCACCTTCAGCACAGTTGTCTTCAGGTAATCTGTATACTAAAAAGTCATCAACAATACCACCATCCATATTTGGTATACATGAATACTGGGCCTGATTGATTTCAAGTTTTGAAACATCGTTTGAACTTATCTTTTGAACAAGATCAAGAGCCTCTTTTCCTTTTATAATAAATTCTCCCATATGGGATACATCAAATACTCCAACGTTATTCCTAACTGCCTGATGTTCCTCAGTAATTCCTGCATACTGGATAGGCATGTTATATCCGGCAAATTCAGCCATTTTTGCACCTAAATCGATGTGCACTTGAGTCAATGGTGTTGATTTCATTGAACGTGATGCTTTAATTTAAAAATTCAATATCAATAATCTGGTCTCCTTGTTGGATTTGGTGTACAACATCCATCCCCTTGAAAACTTTTGCGAATATAGTATATCTTCCGTCAAGATGAGGGGTTTGTGCATGAGTAATAAAAAATTGACTGCATTCTGTATCTGGTCCTGCTGAAGCCATTCCCACCATTCCTTCCTGATAACTTTCATAAGAAAATTCAGATCGTATAGTATGGTCTAAACTACCGAAGCCATCCCCTCTAGGACAACCTGCCTGAATTACGAAATTCGGTACCACTCTATGGAATTGGTTGTTCTTATAAAAGTTTGCTTTTACAAGTTCAATAAAGTTGATAACTGTTGCAGGAGCCAACTCAGGAAGCATCTTTAATACAATCTCTCCCTTATCCGTTCGAATAATGATTTTTTGGTCGTTTCTGATATCTTCAAGCTGCCCCCATTTGATTGGATGATTATAGACAGGTTTAGTCGTTGCAGCAGGTCTTCCTGTACGGAATAAGCTGATTTCATTTTTAAGTTTCTCGTAGGCCTCAGTTTGTTTTGGTAATTCTAGATTAACCAATGCTGTATCCAGATAGCTATTATCAAGAATTACTCTTTTGAATCCAAGCTCGCTAATATTTAAAATACTTGATCCTTCATAGATGGGACCATCGTCTCCACTCATAAGGACTACCTTTAATGAATCGGCTATCTCTTTGCGCACCTTTGGATAATTTCTTCCGTAGAACCTTCTAAAATCCTTTTGCTCACAGATCGACTTAATGGCTTGCATACCTGCTGTTCGCATTGCTGGATTTGGATGGTGTGTTGTTTGCTGAAGAATATACCTATAATTCCAGCGGTCATAGGAAAGACCTTTTATAGCTTGCAGCTTTGATTGTGGACTGAACGTACCTTCTACGATTTGCTGTAGTTGTCTGTTGATTGCATTTTTGGTGTCTACAAAGTAAGACGGCAAATGCTTATTTGCAGCTGTTAATAAGGTTGATTTAATGATTAGTGGGAAGGTATCTTTTGCTAATCTGTAATATAGTTTTGCATAACGTTCATCTCCGTTGGCGACTAATTGATTCGCTGCAATCCTACGTACGTGTTCATTACCATTTCTTAATGAGCTCACAATGGTGGTATGAATGCTGTCATACGGGAAATTTCCTAATGCTCGAATTGCATTCAGCTGAATTCTGTAATCCGTTTCGTTCTGTATATAGTCCTCCAGTATTTTTCTGGCTTCTGGCTTTTCGGTTTTCCCTAAGGCTATAGCCAAGGCCATTTTTATATTTGGATTGGTCTGACTACTACTTAGATTAACCAGGTCTATATTAGCTAATTCTTTCTTCGGAGCTCTGCTTAGGTAGTGAGCCGCAAGCTCTCTTGCTGCTAATGGATAGTCAGATGTACTTACGAATCGAATGGCGGTTTCAATACTCTCTGTTGAATACATTCCTCGTTGGCCAAAATTAAAAATACCTCTCATTTGACCGCATAATAATAGACTATCAGAAGCTTTATATGTTCTAATCGTGCTCAAAGCTTGAAGCCCTTTGTTACTTCCGCATTTCCCAATAGCTTCTAATAGTTTTTGATTGGATGCTGTTCGTTTATTTAAGGAGTCCAGTCGCTCAAAACCATCCGTTAGGTAAATTTCAGCAATGGAATGCTTAAGTTGTCCCATCGCAAACGCCGCAGCTTCTCGTACTTCCGTTACCGGATCATTTAATAAATAAGCAAGGCTGTCGACTGCGTTTTGTTCAAGATCCATACTAGAAAACGAAAGTGCGGATAGATAACGCAGCGTTGGGTCCTCAGCTTTAAGATATAGATACAAGGAATCTAGCAATGCCTGATCTTTAAACTCCCAGATCTTTTGATGTGAAGGATTGTAATAATCAACTTCAAGTACAGGTATTTCCTTTGGTTCAGGAACAGTACATGACCAAGCTAATAATAAAACAATAAAGCCGAGTAGATTGAAAGAGCGGGTTCTCATATGATTGTGTAATACATTTAGTGATATATACAGCCAATTCCTTAAATTTAATAAGCCTTTTATCAAAATGGAATAATATTGGTATTCTAATTAAATTTTTTCTTGTTGCTGCAACCTTTTACTTCCTATATGGTCATTCAAAGTGTGTTCAATAAGATTCGAACGAACTAAATCTGTAACTGGTGGATTATTCCCAAACTCACAAGGATATTGTCAAGGCATGCATGTCTAATGACCGAAGGGCACAATTTGAGCTGTACAAATTGTATTCAAAAGGTATGTATAATATCTGTTTGAGAATGGTAAATAATGAAAGCGATGCAGAGGATATCATACAGCATTCTTTCATGGATGTTTTCTCTAAGTTACACATGTTCAAGTTTGAATCTAGTATTGGTGCATGGATAAAAAGAATAGTTATTAATAATACGATCAACTTCCTTAAAAAACGAAAGCTGCAGATTTCAGAACTTAATGATCAGATTCAAATTTCTGTTCAGAATGATCAGGATGATGATGGTCATTTGGAAATCGATAGTATAAAAAATGCTTTAGGAAAGTTGCCGGATGGTTACAGGCTAGTATTTAACCTGTATGCTTTTGAAGGTTACGATCACAAGGAAATCGGAGAGATAATTGGTATCACGGAGGCTACTTCAAAGTCTCAATACAGTCGTGCTAAAAAGAAGATCAAAGAAATCCTAAGAAGTGATTTTGTTGAACGTATTTAAAACATTGATCTAATGGACAATTTAGAAAAGTTTATTAATCAGAATAGGTCTTCATTTGATGATCAGGTGCCAAATCTTGATGTTTGGGCTAAAATCAATGATCAGCTGGATCAAGAGGCAAAACCAAAGGTTCGCCAGATTAGAATGTATACCTATGTTTCTAGAGTTGCTGCTGCTTGTTTATTATTGTTTGTAGGTGCTTTCGGAACTTATAAATATATGCAGGTGGATCATTTACAGGCTGTTTCTATGAGTATTGATTCAATTGCTCCGGAATATGCTGATGAAGTTGCTGTTTATCAGCAGCAGGTAAGTCTTAAGATGAATAAACTTGCTTCTTATAAGTCTGCCCACAAGGTTTCTGAGGACATGGTTCAGTTGGATGAGGCATTTGAAGAATTGCTTAAAGAGTTGGATTCAGTTCCATACAGCAGAAGAAAGCAAATTCTAAATGCCTTAATCGATAACTTTGAGAATAAGCTCAATATCTTGGACAAAGTCCTTGAGGAAGTCGAGACCACAGACTCAGAACCACTAAATGTAATTCAAGATGAAATTAGTCTATAAGTATAGCCTTGCTATAATTCTGAGCTTATTGAGCATAGTTGTGTTCGCAGCTCCGGCAAAGCAAGTGTTTACCAAGAATATTAAAAAAGAGTTTTCAGTTTCAGGAAATGGTACTTGCGAGATAATCAACATGTATGGTATCGTTGAGCTAAAGACCTGGGATAAAAACAAGGTGAAAGTAGATGTTTTGATTAGCATAAAAGCTGATACGGAAGCTTCTGCGAAAAATTCCATAGAAAATATTGTAATCTACTTTGACAATTCAGCGGATTTCGTTTCTGCTAGAACTGAAATTAAAGAGAAGATGTCAAAGTGGAATAGTAATATGAATTTAAGTATAGATTATCTGGTTTATATTCCAGAGAGTCTTAATCTTAAATTGACCAATAAATATGGTAATGTAAGTATTCCGAATTGTACAGGCTCTGTTTCACTCAATTTAAAGCATGGCGATGCTAGTGTGAGTAGTATTGAAGGAGATTTTGATCTAGTCTTGGCGCATGGTAACCTTATTTCAAAGCAGATCAATACAATGGTTGCCTCCGTTTCTTACTCGGATGTTTCAGTTGCAAAAATCAATAACCTTCGCTTGAACTCTAAGTACTCAGAGTATACACTGCCAGTTGTTAGAAAATTGATTTTGAATTCTAAATATGATGACTTCCTTATAGGACAAATAGAATTGTTAGATAGTGAGGCAAAGTACACAGATTTTAAAATTGGAAAATGCGAAGAGTTGCTGATAGAAGCAGAATTCACAGATTTGGACATTGATTTGTTGAAAGACGCTGCCAGATTCAATATGAAATATGGTGAAGCCAATATCGCTTCTTTGGCCAGAGGGTTTGGAAATATAAGTTTGGCTGGAAAGTATACGGATTTCAACTTAAATGTTGAGGAAGGTTCGAATTATCAACTGACTGCAGTATGCGATTATGCGGGTATAGATTATCCAAGTAATTTAAGAGTAACCTATGAGGTTGAGAAAAGTAGTTTCCATGAGTTGGAAGGATATATTGGGATTCAGGGATCCCGATCAAAAATACAAGCTGTCCTGAATTATGGAGGGCTGGAAATAAATGAATAATTCACTAATTCAGATTTCAATTTTATTCGCCATTGTACTGTGTACAGTGGCTTTTTTATGTAAGAATTTGGTTAGTTTACTGCATAACTTTAGTATAAATTTTTGTTTTGTAATAAATTAAATGAATTTGTAGTTCTGAATGTGTGTAATTATTGAATCAATATGAGAAATTTCCAGAATAAGGTTGCCTCCTTTCCTTTATTTATCATTTTAGGAATTTTCCTTTCAGGGTGCCTGGATGGAAATGGATTAGCAGATCTTGATGTTGAAAAACCAATAGGAGAATATGCTATACCTCTAGTAAAAGCTTCTTTGAATATGGAAGATCTTGTGGAGGAGTTTGATGATTATACAGAATTCGATACAACTGCAGAGGGCGTTATTCTATTCAAATATTCTGGAGATATCCTAAAGCGAACGAGCTACGATATTTTCAATTCTATAGAAAGTTCTTTAAATGGAATCCCTATTCCAATTGAATCCAATAATTTTCCAATTCCATTTACTACTCCTGATGGTATGGAGATTTATTTAATGGAAGTGAGTGAAGGGTCTATAGGTTATTTTTTCGAAACAACTGTTGATGAGCAATGTACAGTAGTCATAAGTTTTCCTCAACTTTTTGATGCGAACATGGAGTCTTTTGAATATGAAGTCACACTAAATCCTAATAACGATGGAAAGATATCTTTTCTAGGGGAAATTAGTTTGGAGGGTAAGACTTTAATAGCTGATCAGGATGGTCAGGTTAATTTGCAGTATACAGTTACTTCTGCTTCAGGGGAGGATTTACTACTAGAAACATTCTTTATTATTATAAACGACCTGAGATTCTCTTACTCTGAGGGGATATTCTATAACCAGGAGCATAAAGGCGAATTAGATACTATCGAAATCGAGGTCTTCGAAAACTGGAAAGGTGGAAATATCTTTTTTGAAGAACCTAATATCACGCTTACTGTCAATAACTCTTTTGGTGTTCCTACCCGATCAGTGGTTCAAACCTTTGATATCCATACTGTGGAAGGCGACGTAATCCCTCTTCAAGGAGAGGCTATTACAGACGGTATAGACTTTGATTATCCTGAAATGGATGAAGTAGGAGAAACAAAATCCACTACTTTCGTTTTCAACAGAGATAATTCGAATGTTCAGGATGTATTGGGTTCAAAACCATTGTATGTAGAATATTTGGTTGATGCCATTACAAACCCGGATGGTAATGATGATGTTGTTGGATTTATTTGGGAAGGTTCGGAATATTCTGTTAATGTAGAGGTTGAACTTCCTATTTATGGAAAAATAACCGATTTTCTGGTAGTTGATACTTTCGAGTTGGATATGTCTGTATTAACAGAGCAAGCTATTCAGGAGGCCATTCTTCGATTAAATTATGAAACTGCTCTTCCTATAGGGTTTGAGTTGCAATTGACTATGTTGGATGATAATGGTACTGAATTAGGAGATGTTTTTTTACCTCAGCCTTTAGTTGTTCAACCGGTTGATGTTGATGCTAGCGGTGAGGCAATGAGTCCACAAAGTTCTGTAAACGACATATTGTTAGACCAAGATCAAATTGAAAAACTTGCCATATCAAAAAAACTTATATTGAAGGTGAAATTTAATTCTACAATGAATGATGTACTTTCTGTAAAGGTTAGACCAGAGCAATTTTTGGACTTGTCTTTAGGAATGCTCATCAAAAGATAAACCAATGAAAAGATCACTTTTGACGCTTGTTTTGATAGGATTTGTGTGTTGTTTACAAGCACAAAATATGCAAGTGTTGTATGGTATGGATCGTTTATATCAAGGATCCTATCTAAATCCTGCGTACATACCAAATAACAGAGTAGTGGTGAGTATGCCATCCTTTTATAATAACCTTTCCATCAATGGCCCTGCTTATTCTGATGTAGTTAAGAATAATGGTATAGAAGACTATATTGACATCAGTAGCTTGCTGTCAAATTTAGAGCCTACAAATTATTTAAGAGAGGATATGGAAATTCAAACACTGGGTTTGTGTTTGAGTTTGGGTCCGGTAGGTATTCAGGCGTATCATAAAGTAAGATTCAATGCCTTTTTAGCATATCCGGAAGAACTTCCAAGTCTGGTTTGGGAAGGCAATGCTCAGTTTTTGGGCGAAACGATAAATATTGGTTCTGATTTTCTTTTGCATTCAAGAAGTGAATTTGGCTTAGGTGCCTCTTTAAAGTTGGGAGGATTAACAGTTGGTGCAAGAGCTAAGTACTTAAATGGTATCGGGCATTTATCTACGGAACGTAATGAATTGGAAATCCTAACCAATGAAAATGATTATTCCATTGAGTTTGGAACAGATTATCAAATTAATTCAGCCAATTCATTGAATTATAATAGCCTAAATGATGTGGATCTTAATTTCTCCATTGGCGATATCAATTGGAACGAACTGTTTTCAAAGAATAACGGACTGTCCTTTGATATTGGAGCACAGATGGATTTAGGTAATTTTGAAATTTCTGCAGCTATCAATGATCTGGGATATGTGGATTTTGATTCAGATGTTCGCAATTATAATAGTGAAGGCGAATTTTCCTATGATGGTTTAGATATTTCGAATGTATTATCCGGTCAGGATGTAGAATTATCTGGTATTGTTGATACCTTGGCAAATTTGCTGAATTTCGAAGAAAATAATAATGCTTTTAGATATGTACTTCCAAGTAGTCAATATGTAATGGTTAAGTACAAATTAGCTGATAATTGGGATTTGGGTGTTAGCTATTTTCATGAAAGTTTTAAAGCCGCTCCAGTGAATGCTTTAAGTGTTTCAGCGGGGGCAGGTATTGGAAATATTCTAAGACTGAGAGGAGCGTATACTGTGCGAAACGATAACTATTCTAATCTTGGCTTAGGCGTATCTGCAAAGCTCACTTTTCTTGAATTATTTGTACTCACAGACAACGTCTTAGTGATATCCGATCCACTCGGGGCAAAAGATTTCAATATTTTAGCTGGATTGAATTTTGCTATTTCCAGGAAGAAGAAAAAGAAATAAGAATAAAAACTGTCTGAATTTACAGACTGCTTTTATTTTTTCTTGTTGGCTAAGCCGGATTTGTGTAATAATGGAAGTTGGGAGCTAAATGTATTTTTGATGTTCTCTTCTGTGAATACATTGTCCGTATTGCCGTAAGCTATGAGGCGTTGGTTCAATAGGATAACTTTATCGAAGTATTCTTTGGCTGTAGAAAGATCATGATGAACAACTAAAACAGTTTTGCCTTTAGTTGATATTTCTTTTAGGATTTCTATGATCTTCTCTTCTGTTGTCACATCGACCCCTACAAAAGGTTCATCAAGGAAGAATATATCGGCATTTTGAGCGAGTGCACGAGCTAAGAAGACTCTTTGTTGCTGACCACCCGAAAGTGCTCCTATCTGTCTATTGGCAAGATCTCTAATGCCTAATTGTTCAAGAGCTTCGTTTGTGATAGCTTTATCCTTCCTCCCGAAGGGATCAAATATCTTCAGGTGTGGATATCTTCCCATGGAAACAATGTCTCTCACTGTTGCAGGAAAACTCCAATCTACATTTCCTTTTTGAGGGACATAGGCAATTTTTTTACGAACTTCTTCAATGGGCTTACCAAGAATCTTGATTTCTCCATGACTATAGGGTACTAAACCAAGTATCGACTTAAATAAACTAGATTTACCGGCTCCATTTGGTCCAATGACTCCATAGATATGACCTGCCTCAAGGTTTAAAAAGATATTTGTTAGTATTCTTTTATATCCATAAGACAGGGAAAGTCCTTTTATGTCGATGATAGCCTCTTTCATTAAGCCATTCTTTTACTGATAAAGAATCCAAGGAAAAGCAACATAGCAGCACCTATTAAAACAAATATTTTTGCCAGGGAAGAGCCGGAATTTTCAGGATCAATATTTACAGTGTCATCGATGTTTTTTGTTAGAGCAGTGGCGATGGTCTTTGTATTATAACGCAACATATCTAAGTAAGTTGGAGCCTCTGAATCCTTGTCTCCAATAGAGTCTGAGAATAAGCTGCCGCCAACAGTTATACCATTATCTGTTGCTATTTGTTTTAGCATTTTAGGATTGACAGTAGTCTCAATGAATACTGCAGGTACTTTGCTAGTTTGGATGATTTGGATGATTCGCTCTACGTCTTTCGTTTGAGCTTCTGCATCAGTGGATGTGCCAAGGATACTTTCTAGCTGTAAACCGTATTTTTTTCCATAGTATTTGAAGGCATCGTGAGAAGTAATTAATATTCTCTGGTTTTCTGGAATTGAGGATATTTGCTCTTTAATATAGACCTCTGTTTTTTCAATTTGATTTTTGTACCCAAGGTAGTTTTGTTCTAGTTGATCTTTTTGCTCAGGCAAAAGCTCAAGTAAGGTCTCGTAAATGTTTTCTGCATATATCAGACCATTTTCAGCATCCATCCAAGCATGTGGATCAGGTGAATTATTATAGGTGTCCGATTGGATAGATTCAATGCCTTCGGTAATAAGTACTACTGATGCTTCAGTTCCTGAGTTTTCAATAAGTTTATTCATCCATTTTTCGAAACTTAGGCCATTTTTCAGAATGACACTGGCTTTGTTTAGAAGTATTAGGTCAGATGGTCTAGGTTCATAGGTGTGTGGGTCTCCGCCAATTGGAACTATGGTCTCTACTTTTATAAGCGTGTCTCCAATTTGCAAAGCCATATCTGCAAATATCGAAGCCGTTGCCACAATCACCGGTTTTTCGGCTTTAAGAGAAGTTGTTCCTATGAATAATATGAATAAAAGTAAGTTTCTCATTGAAGTATTATATTTTTTGTACAAAAATGTTCTTGGCCACTTTTGCACTTATCGTTTGTTCGCTTTGATCATTTACCCGTACAAGTAGACTATTGTCATAGGTAAAGGTGTCTAATACGACTAGTTTGGATCCAAGGATTAGATTTAGCTTTTCTAAGTACTGAAGGAATTCCGTTCCATGTTCGTTTACTCCTACAATAACTGAATTGGTATTTTTGTTTAAATCAGCTAAAAGTACTTGTTGTCTGTATTCAAATTTTCCTTCTCGATCTGGGATTGGATCTCCGTGTGGATCAAATTTTGGATGGTCCAAGAATTCTTCCAGCCTATTAGTTAGTTCCTTGGATTGTATGTGTTCTAGTTGTTCTGCAATCTCATGTACCTCTTCCCAACCAAAACTGAGCTTATCTGTTAGGAAAACTTCCCACAACCTGTGTTTTCTAATCAAAGAGGTAGCAATTATCTTGCCAGTATCTGTAAGGGTTACACCTTTGTATTTCATGTAGTTGATAAGCGACTTTTCTGAAAGTCGTTTAAGCATGTCAGTAACAGATGCTGCCTTGGTATTCAAAAGTATAGCCACATCATTAGTACTAGCTGGTTTATCTGATCGTTCACAAACTTTGAAGATTGCTTTCAGATAATTTTCCTCCGTACTGGACAAAGGTTGTTTCATTATTATTAATTTTATAAGGTAAAGATATGTGTTTTTAGGTTAGTCTAAAAATATTTTACGCTCATACTAATGAATATATTTAAAGTCAATTAAACTATGATTGAATCAATTATAAAGAAGCGTTCTGCAATATACCCTAAGTCTTATAATGATGAACCTATAGATAAAGAAACGGTAATGGAATTGCTTGATCTTGCCAATCGGGCTCCAAGTCACCGAAAAACTGAGCCTTGGAGATTTGGTGTATTTCATACCTTGGAAAGTAGAGAACGATTAGCAGAATATCTTGGTGCGGATTATAAACTTCAGAATGCTGATGGTGGATTTTCAGAATTCAAGTTCAACAAGATCAAAAAGAAACCTGTTCAAAGCGGGGTAGTTATAGCTATAATTATGAAACGGGATGAAGAGGAGCGAGTGCCTGAATGGGAAGAGATAGCTGCGGTATCCATGGCAATACAGAATATCTGGTTGGCATGTACAGAACGATCTATAGGTTGTTATTGGAGCAGTCCTTCTTCAATGACTATGCGAGCGGACCAGTTTTTGAATCTAAAAACTGGCGAACGCTGTCTGGGTTTATTATATATGGGAAATATAGATGTGTGGAGTGATAAAGATAAGGAGATTGGTTCGCTTGATGATAAAATATATTGGATGTAAATAACTATGTCGGAATTAAAGTGTGTGTAAATATTTAGGTTCAAAATTAATTATGGTTGTAAATAAAATTAATATTTATTTTAATTAACTTGTACGTCGCTTGAATTCAAGCCTATCTATTTTATAAACTATAATAAAAAAACCTAAACATCTTTAATTATGGGTGATACTTTAATCTACTTAATTCCTGTATTAGGTATAGTTGGTCTATTATATACCTTCTGGAAGTCTTCTTGGGTTTCAAAGCAAGAGGTTGGTACCGATCGAATGGCTACTATTGCAGCCAATATTGCTGATGGAGCTATGTCTTTTTTAAAAGCTGAGTATAAGGTTCTCAGTATCTTTGTTATTTGTGTTGCTATTCTTCTTGGAGTAACTGCCGATTCAGATACTTCTTCTCCTCTAGTAGCCGTATCCTTTGTTTTGGGAGCGATTTGTTCTGCTTTGGCAGGATTTATTGGAATGCGCGTTGCTACAAAAGCCAATGTAAGAACCACAAATGCCGCTAGAACAGGTTTGTCAAAAGCATTAGAGGTAGCCTTTGCAGGTGGTGCTGTTATGGGTCTGGGTGTTGTAGGACTTGGATTATTAGGATTAGGAACATTATTGGTTGTTTACAGTCAAATGTGGGGATTTGATGCTGCTGATAACGTTAACAGGGTTATTACAGTAATTACAGGTTTCTCATTTGGTGCCTCTTCGATTGCATTGTTTGCAAGAGTTGGTGGTGGTATATATACTAAGGCAGCGGATGTAGGTGCTGACCTTGTTGGAAAAGTCGAGGCTGGTATTCCTGAGGATCACCCATTGAATCCTGCTACTATTGCGGATAATGTTGGTGATAATGTTGGTGATGTAGCTGGTATGGGAGCTGATTTATTTGAGTCCTATGTTGGTTCAATAATTGGTACAATGGTATTGGGTGCAGCATTAATGGGCGCTATGGATAATTCTATTAATCCAGTTATTCTTCCATTGGTACTTGCTGGAGCTGGTATTATTACTTCAATCATAGGAACCTTCCTTGTGAAAGTTAAAGAAGGAGGTGATCCACAAAAGGCATTGAACAGAGGAGAGTTTATCTCAGCTGCATTAATGATAGGATTTACTGTCTTTGCAGTGAATTACTTTCTACCAGAAACTTGGACCTTTGATGGGGCAACTTATGAATCTATGGGTGTGATCTTTGCCGTAGTTGCAGGTCTTGCTGCTGGTTTGTTGATTGGTATGATTACAGAGTATTACACTGGTACAGGAACAAAGCCCGTATTAAGTATTGTAAAGCAGTCAGTAACTGGTTCTGCTACAAATATTATTGCAGGATTAGGAGTTGGTATGATGTCAACAGCTATTCCTATTATTATTCTTGCTATTGCAATTATTATTGCGCACCATTTTGCTGGTTTATACGGTATCGCTATTGCTGCAGTTGGTATGCTTTCGAATACAGGTATCCAGTTGGCAGTAGATGCTTACGGACCTATTTCTGATAACGCAGGAGGTATAGCAGAGATGGCTGATCTTCCAAAAGAAGTACGTCAGCGTACGGATAAATTGGATGCAGTAGGTAATACAACAGCTGCTATTGGTAAAGGATTTGCAATTGGTTCAGCTGCACTAACGGCATTGGCTTTATTTGCTGCCTTTATGACAACTGCAAAAATTCAAGCTATTGATATATCGCAACCTGTCGTAATGGCTGGACTTTTACTTGGTGGAATGCTTCCATTCTTATTCTCTGCTCTAAGTATGAATGCAGTAGGTAGAGCGGCTATGGATATGATCCAGGAAGTTCGTCGTCAGTTCAAGAGTATTCCTGAGCTTACAGCAGCACTAGATGTAATGCGTAAGAACGAAGGAAAAGATGAATCTGATTGGTCAGAAGCGGATAAAGCAACTTTTGATGCTGCTGATGGAAAAGCTGAATATGCTAAATGTGTTGAGATCTCGACAAAAGCATCTATCCGTGAAATGATTCTTCCTGGAGTTATTGCGGTGGTTTCGCCAGTTGTTATTGGATTTGCTGGAGGAGCAGAGATGCTTGGTGGACTACTTGCTGGTGTTACAGTATGTGGTGTATTAATGGCAATCTTCCAATCTAATGCAGGTGGCGCATGGGATAATGCGAAGAAAATGTTTGAAGAAGGTGTTGATGTTGGTGATCAGGTATTATACAAAGGATCAGAAGCACACAAAGCGGCTGTAGTTGGTGATACTGTTGGTGATCCATTCAAAGATACATCAGGTCCATCATTGAATATCTTATTGAAATTGATGGCTGTTGTTTCATTGGTAATTGCACCGATGTTAGCAGCTGCATCTTAACAATAAAGATAAAGAGCTTTAGAATTAAAAAAGCGAATTGGATTTCCAATTCGCTTTTTATTTACATCGAGAAATATTTTTTTGGAACAAATAGCATTCCAAAACATTTACTTTCTTTCTTCCCCATGTTCTTATGGTGAACTTTATGCGCTTTTCTAAGCCCTCTTAAATATCTGTTCTTCGTATTCTTAAACCATTTGAATCTTTGATGAATTAATACATCGTGTACTAAAAAATAAGCTATACCATAGAATAATATACCAAGGCCAATAAAAAATTTGAAATTAAAACCCAGTTCAGTAATTCCGAAAACCATTAGTGTAGCACTTGGTGCTGCGAAAATCACAAAGAATAAATCATTTTTCTCAAAGAAGTTCTCATAGCCTGGCTGGTGATGATCTTCGTGCAGATACCATAGGAATCCATGCATCACATATTTATGTGTGAGCCATGTAATTCCCTCCATGATTGCGAAAGTAGCCAACGTTATTAGTGCATAATATATAGCTATCATGACTTATCTTTTAGT
>OMKD01000134.1 GCA_900299495.1 Sphingobacteriales bacterium | reverse complement strand
TTTGAACAAATGGGAAATTCAATTTATCCACAAAAGCATAAGCCGAAACCCCAATCTTATTTTCACTAAGCTTTCCAAACGCTCCAAATTTATTCATGTCCTTAATCAAATCATCTGATTCCAAGACAAGAGCACCTAACATTTGCAAATCCGTATTCCACTTTTCTAGCAACAGTGACCAATCACCACTCTCCCACCCAAAGGTTCTTCTTAGGGTAAAAAATATGTTCGATTCTGTTTTTAGGGATTTTGTTCTTGCAATCTCATTTGGGCTCTCAAATAAAAAAGCATCCAAAAGCACGTGATCATAGTTATATTTCCAAATCCCTGCCCCCAGTAATAGATAGTAATCGTCAAACAGTAATGCAGATTCAACATCATAAGCATCCTCATGTGCCATATGAAAATCAACAACATGCATTTTATCATCTAATAGCAACATAAATGGTTTGATAACAAATGGAGAAGTACTTAAGGTACCAGCAATCAATGTCCTATTAGCATCTGTACTTATCGAAAACTGATCTGCATAATAGGGGCCTGTTTCATGATGCAAAAGATCCTCGAGTTCTAAGTTTCCATTTACGCTAGCCCAGAGAATACCTGAGGTATTTGTCTTTTCCTGTCTGTATGCACCTATAAGCCATAATCCTGAAGGGCTTGTAATTAAGTGACAGGATATTAGCATCCCAACAGGGCTGTCCATTGATTTTTCCAGCACTAAATCATGGTTGGAATCATATTTAGAAATGATAAGTTG
The DNA here is from genome assembly GCA_900299495.1 of Sphingobacteriales bacterium. Taxonomy (GTDB): domain Bacteria; phylum Bacteroidota; class Bacteroidia; order Chitinophagales; family Saprospiraceae; genus AM-2324. The sequence continues at coordinate 7,172 of OMKD01000134.1, read as the reverse complement.
ACCAAAATCACCGTAAGAAGTTCCTACCAATTGACAAGTATATACAGAACTGGAATGTTCAACAACTGCGGATACTATGCTGGTCGGATAGGGCTGATTATTGTATATAATTGGGTAAATCTGCTGAGCGGATACCGAAATAGAAAGGAACACAAAAAATAAGAGGCTTTTCATTGTTTTTAGTTCACAATAAAAAGCCTCTTAGTCGCATTAATCGAGAGTCTTATTTAAACTCAAATATAGATGCTCCTTTAGGTATAGTAATTGAGCTTGGTGCTATAGACCAGTCTTCATCATTTAAAGCCTTTCTATATGCTCTGTGCCCATTTAATACTTCCTTATAAGCAGACAAGTCTAAAGTTATTGCCTCGCCTTTATTCAATACCACCATAATCTTCTTTTCAGCGGTATATCGGAAATATACATAGTAGTCTAAGGTGTTTCCTTTTGGTGCAAAGTGCATCAACTTACCTGTATGAATGATTGGATTGTTTTTTCTCCAGTTAAATAAGGATTTAGTATACTGCAACATATCTGCTTGATCAGCAGTCAAGCCTTTATTTTCTTTGGCACTTGATTTATCTCCAGGAAATCCACCGGGAAAATTATATCGTATTACACCATGTTGGTGGCCAAGACCTGTATGATCTGCTAATACCTCTGTTCCGTAAAACATTTGAGGAATCCCTCTCATAGTTGCAATGTAAGTCAATGCCATTTTTACATGCACAGATGACTGACCTAGATAGGTATAAACTCGATCCATATCATGATTATCCATAAAGATCATGAGTTTTTGAGGATCACTATATACAAAGTCATTGGCCAATCCTTCATATAATTTCACAAAGCTACTATTCCAATAATCACCTTCTTCTGTCAAGGCATTTAAAAGATTTTGTTGATTTGGAAAATCCATTACAGAACCTAAGCAAGATCCTAGATCTTCCACTTTTCCTGCTTGCCAATACGAGACAAGAAGTGGGTTATAGGACCACTCTTCACCTACTATATTGAAATTAGGATATTCATCCATAATTCGACAGGTCCACGCTGATAAAAACTCTGGATATGGGTAGGGATAGGTATCCTGACGAATACCACTTAAGCCCAAGGTTTCAATCCACCAAATAGAATTCTGAATCAGATAGTTAGCAAAATATGGATTGCGTTGGTTTAAATCAGGCATAGTACCAACAAACCAGCCCTTCTGCATAACTTCATGGTCTAATTTTGACGCATAAGGGTCCCAGTGTGTAGATCGTTTATGATTCGTCCCTTCATGTTTTTCTGCACTGTAATGAACCCAATCCTCAAATGGCAAATCAGACATCCACCAATGGTACAAGCCACAGTGATTCACTATACCATCAAAGATCAGTTTCATATCTCGTGCACGAAGTTCATCAGCCAGTTGCCTATATAATTTTAGATCCCCAAAGCGTCTGTCTACTTTATAATAATCAGTGATAGCATATCCATGGTAGGAATACTTCGGCATATCATTTTCCAATAAGGGATTAGGCCAGATTGTAGTCACCCCCAAATCCTTTAGATAATCCAGATGATTAATAATCCCCTGAATATCTCCACCATGGCGTTCACCTTCTTCGGAGCCTATTTTGTTCTCCCTCATTTCAGGAATGATATCATTGCTTGTATCGCCGTTTGAAAACCTATCCGGTGTGATCAAATAAACTAAATCTGAAGAATTAAATCCAATAAGAGATGCTGGATCTTGATTTCGATCACTAATAACATAATCTACACTTTTAGGGAATTGTGCTCCTTTTCCATTAAAACGGAGTTCTATAGCACCTGCTTTTTTCACCTTGGAAAGGTCCAGGTCAATAAATAAATAATTCGGACTATCTGCCTGATGTTGTTCGACTAATTGGACGCCTAATTTTTGGTGATCAATAATTTCGACAGAACTACTGCCAATATTATCTCCTTGAACTAAAAGCTGGAGTTTGGTCTCCTGCATACCATACCACCAATTTGGAGGTTCTACTCTAAGTTCTTGGGCCTGTAAAGAATTGAGGGAAAAAGAGATACATAAAAATGTAAGGATGCCTACTGGCATATTGAAAAATGTTCTCATTGTTTATTATTGTTGTTGCTATTCCAATCTACTCAAATATTTTCAAAAAATAGCGCAACAATAAGGCTTTATCAGGCCTCAGATGAGAAATTATACAATATATAATATATCGTTGGGTTCTTTCGATCAGATAAGCTAGCTTCGTACTTAAGCACTTCTAGCTTTCCATATTTAGCCTCAAACTTTTTCAGCTGATGTTCCATAAGAATCAAAGCCGTGGGAGTATCTGATTCGTATTGTTTTTGTAACTCTGCGAGTCTGAACTCTTCTGTTACTGTCTCAAAACAGTTTTCGAGGTAAAAGAACAAACTAGGTGGTCGTCCTTGAGGGTTTGCAACAAACACCTGTGTCTCTGGTTTTAAAACCTCACATAGATCAGACGCTAACTCCTGAGTCGTATTTTTATAATCATCTACAACCGGATAGACAAAAGTCCATGCCACCGCCTGAAAAACTAACCAGACTCCTAAATAGATATTTAGTCGAAAGCCTCTTTCACCCCATAGATTATACAGGTGGACTCCTAAAAAAACAGGAACCAGAATAATTACAGAAACTTTTAGGTCAGCTGCCCAGCTTACCAAAAACGGAAAAAGCAATATAGCTATACAAACCAATCCAGTGGATATGCTAAGTAATATTTTCCATTGCTTTTCAGCTAATCTATCTTTAAGATCAAGATCAACAAGTACTTTAGTGATGAGGATGGCAAATGGTACATGCGCAACAATTACATAAGCTGGTAATTTAGAAGCCGAAAACTCATAAACTAACCAACCTGCAATAAACCATAAACCGATCAAAAAATATATACCTGTTCGATGTTTGAATCCTCTAAATATATCTCTGAAAACGCTTGGCACAAAGATTGCAAAAGGCAAAAAGAACAGCATCATTCCGAGTAAATGTGTCCCCGGAGGACCAGTCTGCCCAAATACAGAACCACTAATCCGCTTTAGAACATACCAATCATACATCCATCCTATGAATTCACCTCCGTCTACAGTTACTGTTGCATTTCCCCAAAAATAAAGGGGTAGACAAGCCAAGGGTAGGCCAAACCAGGGATGAAATTTCAATAATACCCACCTTTTTGGAGAAAGCAGTAAAACCAAACCAGCAAGGCCTCCTGTGAAAATAATAACTGGAGGTCCTTTAGTTAATAATGCCAATGCAAATGAAAACCAAAAAATGAACACCCATTTCCACTTAAAGTCTACTAAGACTTTAATTACCGAAACACCACATAATGTAGAAAAGAATAAAAGAGTGGCATCTGTAACGGCTACTTTTGCCAATGTAGGGACTAGGAATGAGCTAGCCAGAACAACTACAGAACCTAGAGCAACTCGCTCTCCAAGCTGATCTTTTAATCCGAAAAACACAAGTAGCATGGTTCCAAATGTATACAGCACTGAAGACAGTCGCATAGTGAATTCACTTATACCAAATAGGGTATAGAAAAAACTAATGTTCCAAAAATGAAAAGGCGTTTTCCGATGCACATCTGACCAGGGAAAGTCAGGAATCAACCAATCCCCACTTTCAACCATACGTTTTCCAAAGCCTGCATATGCTGCTTCGTCCTGATCCCATAAAGACAGACCATTATTCACTAACAACATAAATAGGATAAGGCTAAAAACTATATATATGAAGCGTTTTTCTATTCGCTCTTCTGTACTATTTTTCGAATTCATCACCACAAATGTAGGAATATTGCTTGTAAAAAAATTTGAAATATTGCTTACATTTTTTCATAAAATAGTCTCTTACGGAATTAATACAATTACACCTCTGTTTAGATAGTGACTCCCAAATAGAATACAATCTAACCTTGATCTTGACAACTAAGTCGAAAGCTATTTCAAACGCATTATAATTAAAACCGATAATTCAGTTTAGAAAATTTCTTATTTAATGGGGAAGAAAATCAAGCATTTGGATTTTGTAGGATTCTGGAAAAGTGATAATTCCAAAAAGTATTATCAGCAGGGAATCTCTTCGGCTAAAGATGAGTTTGACGAACATTTTGTCATCAGTATTGTAAAGTCAAGACTACTGAAGCTTAGGAAAAAGAAGAATCCTATAAAACTAAGACAGTTTCCAAATAAAGGAAATGGTTTCGATGTTTAGACTTCGAGTGCTAATTCTTTCCTCAATAACGATCTTTGTTAAAGATTAAAGGCTAAACTGATGAAACATAAGGGAGACACCTAGCGAAACCATCCTCTATTCTTTACTTTGGATTTTAAACCCTTAAAATAGTGTATTTATTTATAATATTAAACATAATATTTAAGCATAAGTCCTTTTCATTTCTTATTACTTAATTATCAAGCCTCAAAGTTCCATTTTTTTTGTTCCTTCGGTTTAAGGAAAGTCCAGGCTAAGATTCTGGAGATCTTATTGCCCTGTTTCATTTCAATGGTTTTATAGACCTGAACCTTATTGTCTTTTAGTTTTTTATAAAACTGACTCAAGTGCTTAGCATTTGAAACCAGCGTTGTATACCAAAATACTCTTGTTGGATAAAGCGCTGACTCCTCGATCAAGCCATTTATAAAGCCAAATTCTCCTTGTTCGGTTATCAATTCATGTTCTTCACCACCGAAATTCATGATCTTCGAATTATTCTTTCCTTTTGAAAGGTTTTTGATTTTCCGCATAGCGTGCTGATCAGCTTCCTCCTCGCTTTTGTAAAAAGGTGGATTACAGACTAGCAAATCAAAGTAATCATTCGGTCGTATAATATTATGCAGATAAACGCCAGCAGCCTTTTGCATTCTAATCTCTACATTTCGTTGAAGAGTTTTATTAAATGCTGCTATTCCCTTAGCAGATTTAAAGGCAACCGGATTTAGCTCTGCCCCAACAAATCTCCAACCATACTCAGCAACTCCTATGATGGGAAATATACAATTTGCACCAACACCTAGATCTAGGACACGGATGGATCTGCCTTTAGGAACTCGATCTTCATTCACTGAGGCCAATAAATCTGCAGCATAATGTATATAATCCGCTCTACCTGGAACAGGAGGACATAAAAACCCTTTTGGAACAGACCAATTTTCCAATTTATAATAACAAAGGATTAAGGCCTTGTTTAAAAAGAAAACAGCCTCTGGAGAAGTCCAGTCAAGACTCTCTTCTCCTGATGGAGTCTTTTTCACAAATTCCTTCAACTGCGGCACAAAGCGTAAAAGCTTTTTAATATCGTAAGATGTGCGATGCTTATTCCGCGGATGTAAGTTTTCCTTTATTTTCATAGCCCAATAATTTATGCAAAACTATACATTTTACTTAAAGTATTACTTTAAGTCTCTAGTTTTGACTTCAAGTTCTACTTGAATCACTTTTTCAAGTGATTGTTCATGAAATTTAACTGAAAAACCGGAGTCAAACCGGAGTCTAATATCTCTATTCGTCTTTTTATTAATACCGCTCAAATCCCATTTCAAATTGGGATATTTCAATAAAAAATCCTCTAACAAATGACCGGTAACAAACTCAACGTGCTCATACCCCATGGCATAAGGACTTCCTTTTTTTGGAGCTGGAAGTTCTAAAACTTCAATACTAAAATCTTCAATAACTATAGGTTCAAATAAGCGATATGAAGCTATCAACCTATCATTTATATTTTGCTCAACTAACAGCACTGAATGTTTCGAAAGGATAGACTTTAAGGCATCATACTGATGCGTATGCTCTACTCTAAAGCAAATATGATCCATCTCTAAGCCAGATACATCGATCTCCGCAGTTTGTAAATCCTTAAGTAGCGTATTCACAAACGGGAAAGAAGCCGCAATTAATTCTTCAAAGGAGTTTATCATTATTATACAAGCTTAACAGATTTCACCAATTCTTATAACAAATTCGTTTTAGCCTAACACAATTTGCATGTTTTTAACAGAAATCCTATAATCACGAAATTATATAACTTTTATTTATATAAATTTCTAAAAAAAATTGAGGATGGCTAAAGACGAAAATAAAGGTGAGCAAAAGAACAGTCTACTACAATTGGAGCCCAAAAGGCTATTCCTGTTCACAGCTACCATTTATTTTTTATGTCAAATACTACTTTTGTTTGTAAACTACCAAGCGAATGTGAATCAAACATTCTATACGGTATCATTTGCATTTATCTCACTCGCATTTATTTGCCTTTATATTAGTATGACAAATGAAAAAATGAGTTTAAATCTCATTCATTTGGTACTGATCTGCACGGTAATATCCCCTTTAATTATCAGCAGCTTGGTAAAGGTAAGTTCAAATGTAAACCTGCTCACCCTTGACTTCATTCTTATTCTTCTACTTGGACTTCATTCCAACGGATTGACTAACCGAAGTTTCCTTCTTTATAACATTCTGGGTGTTTTCTCTTTAGCTTTCCCAATTATTTTTTCCATTGAATACATAGAAGGCCTTCAATCAGTAACCGCAATTACTCAGCTTGTGTTTGCTATTTTCTTTGCCTCTATGCTACTGATTATCCATGTCCTCATTCAAAAGAATCTAAAATACTATTCCTGGGAAGGAAATCCGCTTGTACACAAAATAGAATTGATAGTAAAGGCCTTTTCGATCGTTTCTTCTAAGAATAAAAACATAAAAGACACCTTAAACCTTATTATATCTGAGGTTATCCCAATGCTCGATCTAGAGGAATGTAAAATTTACCTACATGATTCAGCAAAGAATGTCTATGTAAAAGCAGCCAGTTTTTCTAAATTTTCTCCAGATAGTCAACATACAGATCCAGAAGAATTATTACCCGGAGAAGGTATTGTTGGCTCCGTTGCTCAGAGAGGAATCACAGAAATCATTCCAAACACGAGCATGGACAAAAGATATATTAGCGGGAGTAAAAATGGTATGTCAGAAATTTGTGTGCCAATTATACATGAAAATAGGGTACTGGGGATTATTGATTCAGAACACAGCAAAAAAGACTTTTTCAATCAAACACATAAGTATATAATCAACCTAATCGCCAATTTGATAGCCTCAAGACTTGTATACCTTGAAAATATCAACAAGATAAAAAGTCAGG
>OMKD01000133.1 GCA_900299495.1 Sphingobacteriales bacterium | reverse complement strand
GCGATTAATGGATTTGGAAGAATAGGTAGACTTGCCTTCAGAAATCTTCTAAAAAATGAAAATCTTGAAGTAGTAGCTATCAATGACCTTACAGATCCGAACATCTTAGCACACTTATTAAAGTATGACTCAGCTCAGGGGGCATTCGATGGCACCGTAGAAGTTAATGATAAAGGCTTCTTAATAAACGGCAAGCAAATCAATGTTTCCAGCATTAGAAATCCAGAAGAACTTCCTTGGAAGGAACTAGGGGTTGATATTGTTCTTGAATGTACAGGTATATTCAGAACAAACGAAGCTGCCTCTAAACATATAACTGCAGGTGCGCAGAAAGTAATTATCTCAGCTCCAGCAAAAGGAGATGATGTACAAACGATTGTTTTAGGTATTAATGATGATACACTTGACCTTTCGAATAATGTATTCTCAAATGCATCTTGTACAACAAACTGCTTCTCACCTCTTGCAAAGATTGTTGACGACAATTGGGGAATCGTTACAGGTTCAATGACAACAATTCACTCGTACACATCTGATCAGAATATTCAGGATGCGCCTCATTCCGATTTAAGAAGAGCAAGAGCAGCAGCAGAGAATATAATTCCTACTTCAACAGGTGCAGCAGAAGCTACTTCAAAAGTAGTTCCTTCTGTTGATGGCAAAATTTCTGCAATCGCATTCCGTGTACCAGTTGTCACAGGATCTATCGTAGAATTTAACTGTCTAGTAGAGAAAGAAACTACAGAGGAAGCTGTAAATGAGGTCTTCAAAAACAAAGCAGAAGGACCATTAAAGAATATCCTACAGTACCAGACAGATCCTATCGTAAGTTCTGACATCATAGGAAACCCGCATTCAAGCATCTTTGATTCATTAATGACATCTGTTAATGGTAAGATGATCAAAGTTGTTAGCTGGTATGACAATGAAGCTGGATATTCTGCAAGAATTGCAGACCTTACAGGCATTATCGCATCTAAACTAGCTTAATCTTAATATGAATTTAGATTTTTCAGGAAAAAAGGTAATCATGAGAGTGGACTTCAATGTTCCTCTCAATGGTGACCTTGCAGTCTCAGATGATACAAGAATCAGAGCTGCGATACCAAGCATACAACATATTCTTGACCAGGGAGCTTCATTAATATTAATGTCTCACCTCGGGAGACCACAGAAAAAAAGAAATGAGGATGGATCCATTAATGTGCAAAAATTCACTTTGCAAAATATTCAGGATCACCTTTCAAACACACTAAACAGATCTGTAAAATTCTGCCCTGAACTTGTAGGCCCAAAAGCCGAGCAAATGACAGCCGAGCTTAAAGAAGGGGAAGTTTTACTGCTTGAAAACACTAGATTTGAAGCTGGGGAATCAAAAGGAGATGTGGAACTTGCCAAGACTTTATCTACCTATGCAGATATTTACATCAATGATGCTTTTGGTACTGCACACCGGTCTCATGCATCTACTGCGGTAATAGCACAGTTTTTTGGACCTTCAGAAAGAGGTTTCGGATATCTTATGCAAAAGGAACTGAAAAATGCTCAAAATCTATTGAATGCTAGTGCAAAACCTTTTACTGCTATAGTCGGTGGAGCCAAAGTTTCAGATAAGATAGGCCTGATAAACACTCTAATTGAAAAAGCAGATAATATCATCATAGGAGGCGGTATGGCCTACACTTTGGCAGCAGCCGAGGGCGGTCAAATCGGAAACTCCTTATGTGAAACAGATAAAATTGAGCTCGCAAAAGAATTGCTTCAAAAGGCAAAAGATAAAGGTGTCAATATATATCTACCAGAAGACTCTGTTGTAGCAGATAACTTCTCAAATGATGCCAACACAAAGATTTGCTCAACCCATGCCATTGAAGAAGGCTGGATGGGATTAGATATCGGCCCAAAAGCAATAGCTGCTTTTTCTGATGTTTTAAGATCCTCAAAAGTTATTCTTTGGAACGGTCCTATGGGCGTATTTGAGATGGAAGCCTTTTCTAAAGGAACGCTTTCCTTGGCTACTGCAGTAGCGGAAGCAACACAAAATGGTGCTTACTCCCTTATAGGCGGAGGAGATTCTGTAGCTGCCATAAATAAAAGTGGATTAGCAAACGAAGTTTCCTATGTCTCTACAGGTGGAGGAGCTATGTTAGAACTATTAGAAGGAAAAGAGCTGCCAGGCGTAGCAGCTATACAATAATAAAAAAGGCACCACATGTGGTGCCTTTTTATTTCTAAGAATTGTATTGTTTAGAATAGTATTCTTTGTATGCTCCTGAAACAATTCTACTCATCCATTCTTCTTGCTCCAAATACCATTTAGCAGTAGCTAACAAGCCCTCTTGCATTTGAACTTTAGGCTCCCAACCCAAGTCATCTTTTATTTTAGAGGCATCAATTGCATAACGACGATCATGACCAGGTCTGTCTTTTACAAATCTGATCAAGGATCTTGAACTACCTACCTCTCGATCTAAAAGTTGATCCATCGTATCACACAACAACTCTACCAAATCAATATTCTTCCACTCGTTATTACCCCCGATGTTGTAAGTTTCACCTATTGCTCCTTTGTGAAAAACCACATCGATCGCCTCAGCATGATCATCTACCCAAAGCCAATCTCGTGTATATTTCCCATCTCCATATACAGGTAGCTCTTTATTGTTTTTGATATTGTTTATCATCAACGGCAGTAGCTTTTCTGGAAATTGATAAGGACCATAATTATTGGAACAATTCGACAACTTAACGGGCATACCGTAGGTATGATAGTAAGCTCTCACCAGAGGATCCGAACTTGCTTTTGAGGCAGAATATGGGGATCTAGGATCATAGGAGGTCGTTTCTGTGAAAAAACCAGTTTCTCCAAGCGAACCATAAACCTCATCGGTGGAAATATGATAAAAGATCTTATCATCATAATTTCCGTCCCATGCATATTTAGCTGCATTGAGTAGGGTAACTGTCCCCACTATATTCGTCTCAATAAAAGACATAGGATTTGATATAGAGCGGTCTACATGAGACTCTGCAGCAAGATGCATTACTGCATTTATAGAATATTTATTGAATAAATCGTTTAGCAGATTTGAATCACAAATATCTCCTTTAACAAAGGTATAGTTATCAAAGGAATCTAATCCTTTGAGATTTTCCAGATTACCGGCATACGTCAGTTTATCCAAATTAATAAATGTATAATCCGAATATTTATTGACCATAAGTCTAAGTAAATTAGAGCCAATAAATCCTGCTCCTCCGGTAACTAAAATTGTTCGTTTCATTTAAGCTGTTGTTTTAGGAGTTACAACTTTTTTAAAGTATTCGTAGGTTAACTTCAAGCCTTCCGAGCGATCAAACTTAGGTTCCCAATTCAGTATCTCTCTTGCTTTAGTTATATCTGGCTGACGAACCTTAGGATCATCTTCTGGAAGCTCCTTATGTATAATTTTAGCATCTGGATTTTGAACTAAAGAAAGTACTTCCTTGGCAAAATCATAGATCGTGATTTCATCTGGATTACCAATATTTACAGGTTCAGAATGATCAGAAAGTAAAAGTCGGTAGATACCCTCTACTAAATCATCCACATAACAGAATGAACGCGTTTGAGATCCATCTCCAAATACAGTCAAGCCCTCTCCTCTTATTGCCTGAGAGAAAAATGCAGGAAGCACACGCCCATCATTGACACGCATACGTGGACCATACGTATTGAAAATCCGAATAATCCTTGTCTCTACATTATGGAAGTTTCTGTAGGCCATAGTTATGGCTTCCAAGAATCGCTTTGCCTCGTCATATACACCTCTTGGCCCTACAGGATTAACATTACCCCAATAGGTCTCTGGTTGAGGATGAACAAGCGGATCACCATACACTTCAGAAGTTGATGCAAGTAAATATTTAGATTTTTTTACTTTGGCTAAACCAAGTGTATTTATAGTTCCAATACTTCCCGCTTTTAAGGTGTTAATTGGATTTTGCTGAT
>OMKD01000132.1 GCA_900299495.1 Sphingobacteriales bacterium | reverse complement strand
TTGTATTTCATGAATATGCGCATGGTATTTCCAATAGACTTACAGGAGGTCCTTTTTCTGTTGGTTGTTTAAGCAACCAAGAACAAATGGGTGAAGGATGGTCAGATTATTTTTCTTTGATACTAACCATGGAGAGTGGTGATCTGGGACCTGATGGCAGAGGAATTGGTACATTCGCATTGGATCAATCGACAAGTGGACCAGGGATTCGTCCAGCAAGATATTCAACAGATCTTTCCGTAAATGATTACACTTATGGTGATATAGCATCAGGATCACTTTCAGTACCTCATGGTGTTGGTTTTGTTTGGGCAACCATGTTGTGGGAAATGACTTGGGGATTGATCGATCAACATGGATTTGATCAAGATTTGTATAATAATCCAAATTCCGGAAATGCAATTGCTCTTCAACTGATCATGGAAGGTATGAAACTGCAGCCTTGTAGTCCTGGCTTTGTAGATGGAAGAGATGCGATTTTGGCTGCCGATATGGCTCTTTACGGTGGAGCCAATCAATGTATTATTTGGGAAGCATTTGCAAAACGAGGTCTTGGAGTAAATGCCAGCCAGGGAAGTTCTTTTAGCATATATGATGGTACGGAAGATTTTGATGATAATTCTGCTGCCTGTGGAGCAACAGCAGATGCAAATTTATTTGCTTTATACCCTTGGGGTCAAAATAATAACATTTCAAGTTATGCCTATGACGCGGATACAGATGCTATTTCTTTGATCAATAATCCACATGCAAGTACGGGCGTAGAAAATAATTATTCTATTGCTGTAAATCCAGTCAATAACAATGTTTATCTGCTTGCTGATTCTGATAATACAGGAGAAAGAGCACTGTTCTCTTATGATATTATTTCAGGTAATATACTTGCTGAATTGGGAGATGTTGTTTCGGTGAATGGTAATAATAAGCCAAACGTAATGGAATTCGACCAGTGGGGTAACTTGTATGTAGCATTTAAGAATGGGGAGCTAAATATATTGGATATATCAACAATGTCTGCTTCTTCATTTTCTTCTGTATCCTCTGGAGGAGCTGCTGGCTTAGCATATGATTCAGATAATGCTAGGCTTATTTATGCTGCTGGAGATGATCCAAGTATAAACCTTACCGCAATTTGTATTCTTTCTGGAGATACAGAGTCTTTATTCTCATTCGAAATAGATCCAGGATGTTGTACAGCGCAAGGTATAGAATATGTATCTCCTAATAAATTGATTTCAGCTGGTACTTATGGAGGGAATACAATTTACACAGTTGACCTAGATGCACAGACATCTACAACACTACTGAATCCCTCAGAAAGTTTCTCAAGTATAAAGTCCTTGATGTTTTATCCACCTTATATTCCGGATTGTAATTTGGTATGTAAGGATGTAACCATTGAATTGGATGATACTGGAAATGCTTCTATTGCAGCAAGTGATTTAGCGGTAGTTGTTGGTCAGGGTTGTGATCCTGCTGAATTGCTAATTGATGTTTCAACTTTTGATTGTACTGATGTTGGCCAAAATCCAGTTCAGATTACAGAGACACTAGGGAATTATGCTTCTTGTAGTGTTACAGTAACGGTTGTTGAAACAGTAAGTCCAATTTCTGAATGTCAGGATATTGCTGTGAATTTAAACCCTGACGGAACAATATGTATTTCTTCACAAGATATTGATGGCGGTTCTTCCGATAACTGTGGTATCGAAACTCAGGAAATAGGAATTCTTTCAGGCGATGCAGCTTCTGAAACTATTTATTTTACAGGTACAAAAGATCGTTTTATCTGGTCGGCTCCCGCTGATGGTTCTGGAACTCCTGCAGTGGTATATGATGGATCAGATGGCGTTCCTAGCTCTGGTCCGGTTGGTATTGAAATTAATACCGATACTGAAACCTTATATTTTGGTGGTGGAAATTCATCAGATATATTTGAAGCGCCTTTAGATGGCTCTGGTCCAATTACAGAAGTTCCAGGAACTTCAGAATGTTGTGAAAGACACGATTTTGAAATGGATTGGGTAAATAATCGAGTATTCTACACTACGGATAATAATGGTATGTATGTAGTTAATTTAGATGGTACTGGATTAAATAATATTGTATCATCTATTGATGTGATTTCCGTTACTTATGATCGTACAAATGACAAATTATATTTTGTTAATCAAAATAGTTGGGATATTGCTTCTTCGGATACAGATGGCGGTAATTTAATTACCAACTTATATTCAGCCTCTCAACCTAGAGGGATTACTATGGATGAGTCTACCGGTACATTATTCTGGATTGAAAAAAATGAGCGCGCAGTTTATACTGCACCAGCGGATGGATCTGGAACACCTCAATTGCTTTACAGTAGTGGAGTTGGTAGTAATGCTTATGGTATTGATTATGTTCAGCAAACGAACACTTTATACTGGACTGTATTCAGTGGTAGTCAGGATTACGTTTTGAGCGCACCAGCGGATGGATCAGGAACACCAATAATTGTTTATCAAGGTGATTTTGGAAGTATCAGAGGTATAGCTGCGGGACGTAATATAGATGCAGGTGGAGGTAGTATTGAATATACTACAGATTGTATTGAATTTACCTGTGATGATATAGGTGACCATGAGATGTATCTTAGAAATACTGATGCTGCTGGTAACAGTTCTAACTGTGACGCAATAGTCACAATTTTAGAAAGTATACCAAATGCTATATGTGCTGATGTTACTATAGAATTAGATGAGAGCGGCCTTGGTGTATTATCTGCCTCTGATATAGATGGTGGATCATACGATGCTTGTTCGATTGAGGTTTCATTGAGTATTGAAGCTCAGGATGAAAACTGGGATTGTTCGGCAGTGGGTGTAAATGATGTTGTACTTACGGTGACTAACGATAGTGGAGTTGAAGCGACTTGTACAGCTGTTGTAACTGTTGAAGACAATATAGCACCAACTCTTAATTGTGTGGATTTAGTAGTCAATCTTGATCCTGGACTTTGTGGGCAGGTTATCCAATATAACCTTGATGCAATTGATAATTGTGGAATTGATACAGAAACACTGATTTCAGGCCCTGCATCTGAAACCTATCTGGATTACCACGATGGTCCTTGGACTGTTGAGTATGAGGTGACAGATGTAAATGGTAATACGACCAATTGCTCATTCTCTGTTATAATGAATGAATATGCCAATCCTACAGAAGCTTTAGCTTGTAACGATTTGGTTGTCGTTGCAATAGACGAAGATGGATGTTCAATAGTTGGTGCAGATATGATTCTAGAAGGTGGTCCTTACGGTTGTTACGAT
>OMKD01000131.1 GCA_900299495.1 Sphingobacteriales bacterium | reverse complement strand
TTCCAGTCGAATTATTTGTAAGAGTAACCGTGTAGGTAGTGTTTGGACTTATAGATGCAGGAATACCCGAAATTGATACTGTACCCGTGTAAGTTCCTCCACCGTGGCATCCTCCTCCACAGGTAGCCTCACCAGGACCACCAGTCCTTCCGTTTGGCGGATTACCTGAATTAGAAAGTAAAAATAAAATTGTAAATCCTAAGAACAGGATTTTAATGATAGTGATGGGATGACGGTTCATAGTCAGTGATTTAGAAGTTATACATTAGTAACAAATAAACCACTAAAAGCCATTAAAGTTAAATGTCATCAAATATTATGAAAACTATGTACAAGATTATACACGGCGAACCATTCTGAAACCTATTCGAACGTCAGAAAGATGAGCAGCCTTGTGTTCACGGCTCATTGTGCGGCATTTAAATGCATTATGCACCCAGGAGCCACCTCGAGCAACTTTTAATTTACCTGCAGCAGGACCTTTGGGATTATTCATTGGAGATTCACTATAATAACCTTCATCGTACCAATCCCAGCACATTTCCCAAACATTGCCACTCATGTTGTAGAGTTCATATTTATTTGGTTCAAAGGCCTGAACTTTTACAGGTGCAGGACGCTTTTTGCCTACTTCGGCAATTGGGTTGACCGGTTCCATCCCATCAAAATTCATTTCATCGGGCTTTGCAATTTGACTTCCATTACCAAATCGAATGTGGCCCCCACAATTTCTTGCAGCAAACTCCCATTCCGCTTCAGTAGGTAAACGGTAACCATTGGCTTCCCAATTTGAAGAAACTGACCACTTAAACAAATCTTCCTCGTTATGATTATTTGGATCTAGTTTATTTTTATCAATATTATAAACCTTTTCATATCCATCTTGCTCGCTCAACCAGTTACAATATTCGATCATATCATACCAGTTAATATTAATTACAGGCATTTGACCTCTACCCATGTTGGCATCATCAGCAAATGGCCTCCCAGTGATGGAACAGTAAAAATCAAAATCATCAAAACTTACACAATACTTCATCATATGAAGCGCATTCACCTTTACTTGATGGACAGGTCTTTCGTCAGCATTTCCTTCAGCAAATGTATCTCCCATTTTAAAGATACCCGCTATTAATTGCGTCATTTCAGGTTTTGGCATTGCTATTGTTTTGTTTGTTATCATAGCTTTGGATTATTTCTACTAATATATAATTATAATCCAAATATCAAAAACAAAAAAGATGTGTAACAGTACAATCAAATTACATTATTCTATCAATGTACAATATATTCAAAATTTAATTTTAAACAGCAGATTTCGATATTTCTTAATAAGCCTTATGTTTTTGTCTTGAGCAAAGCACAACTTTTGTCAGCTGCTCGACCCATTAAAAACATATGAAAAAAACTAAATCTACAAAGCCTCAGAATCTGACCTAAAAACAGGAATTTCGCACCATTTTCAGAATTAAAAATCAAACCAGGAACTTATTGACTTACCTTTATATAACCGAACAAACACAACGAACTCAAACAAAAACTGAAACACTTACTTGTAAAACAAAGCAAAGACTTAAACACAAATACTTGTAAACCAGAACAAAAACAAACACAAAAACAGAACGAGCACTAAAAACAAAAACACGAACAACAAACACTGCTCACCTTTATTATTTACAACCCAATTGAACATTTTTAACAAATTATTCCATTTGAGCACACAACAAAAATTCTTTATCTATTGAGTACTTATTACAATTAAAAGAGCCTAACATGGCTCTTTTTTTATTTTGAGACTATGATTACTTTCAACAAACATCTTCTGGAGTTTTACCAATTCATACAACAATACTCTTTTGATCTTCCAAAGGATATAAAAGCCATACAAACATACGAGGGAGTAGTATTTGAAAATTTAAGTAAGTTTTTCAAACAATATTATAATGATGCTAATTCAAGAAACTTAATATTAGGAATAAATCCAGGAAGGAAAGGTGCAGGTGTAACCGGAATACCTTTTACAGACAGTGAGCGGTTGAATCAAATACTTGGAATCAAAGGGGACAAAGGAAAAAAATCATATGAACCATCTGCAGATTTTTTCTACAAAGCAATTCATTCTTATGGTGGAGCAAAAGAATTTTACAATGACTTTTTAGTCAGCTCCGTCTCCCCAGTAGGCTTTTTAAAGTTAAACAAAAGAGAAAACTGGGTAAATTATAATTATTATGATGATGCCGAATTAAAATCCATTTGTCAGGCCTTTATAATAGAAAGCATGGATAGAATATTAGAACTTCCTATTAACAGAAAGAAAGTGCTTTGTCTTGGTAGTGGTAAGAATTACAAAGAGCTACTACAATTAAATGAACAGCACAATTGGTTTGAATCCATCATTCCTATTGAGCATCCAAGATATATTATTCAATATAAACGGAAAGATATAGATGCGTATAAACTAAAGTATGTATCCGCTTTAACGGAAATAAAAAAAAGTCAGCTAGATAGCTGACTTTTTTATTACATCGTATAATTCGGCTCCAATAAGTGATCGTTACTAGAGTAATAATCATTTATAAATTTTACAACTTCATCCGGATCATCCATAATAGGGATTAGATCCATATCCTTTGGACTTATATTACTATGTTTATCAAGCATTGTGTTCTTAATCCAATCAACCATACCGCCCCAGAATTCTGATCCTACCAAAATTACAGGAACCGGTGTTACCTTTTTTGTTTGTATAAGCGTCAACACTTCAAACAATTCGTCAAGCGTACCAAATCCTCCAGGCATAGCGATAAATGCCTGAGCATACTTAACGAACATAACCTTTCTTATAAAAAAGTAACGGTGATCCAAACACTTATCATTATCGATAAATGCATTATGCGATTGCTCGAATGGTAAATCAATATTTAAACCAACAGACATTCCTTCAGCATCATGGGCACCTTTATTACCCGCTTCCATAATACCTGGTCCACCTCCTGTAATCACCCCAAAACCAATCTCTGTAAGTTTCTCGGCAATTAATGAGGCCATTTTATAATACTTATTATCTGGTTTGGTTCTCGCTGATCCAAAAATAGAAACACAAGGCCCTATTTTATTTAAAGTTTCGAAACCTTCTACAAATTCAGACATCACTTTGAACATTGTCCAAGAGTTCTCCCCTCTTGTCAAAGGCGAATCCCAATTTCTTTGATTAATTTTCTTCTGCACATTATTTGCTCCTTCCATCTCGTTTCATTTTAGTTTTAAAAATAGCTGATAAAAATACATTAATATTAGACTTTAAGAAGTGAAATGGCTAAAAAAGCCATCATAGCGCTAGAATGTTTTAGCGCTTCTTCGTCAATATCAAAGGTATTTGTATGCACACCGGAGACAATACCTTTTGCTTCATTTCTAACCCCCATACGATAAAAGCATGAAGGAACCGCATTGGAGAAATAAGCAAAGTCTTCGGCAGTCATGCGTTTTGGTATTAATTTAAATTTATCTACTCCCTTAAACTGTTGGCCAATTTCCAAAACTCTGTTTGAAATAGCCGAATCATTGGTTAAGGAAGGATAACCTTTACGTATTTCCAATTCAATAGTCGCTCCTGAACTTCTTTCATATCCTTCAAGTAAAACTTTAAGCTGCGTATGTATATCGCTTCGCACTTCTTCATTCAGGGTCCGAATCGTACCTTCAAGTGATACTTCATCTGGTATGATATTGGTAGCTCCACCTAAAGAATTAATTTTCCCCATTGTGACAACCAAAGGTTCGAGTGGGTTTGTATTTCTGCTAACCAGTGATTGTATAGCGCTAATAATCTGAGCACTTAACACAATCGGGTCAATACACTTATGAGGCATTGCACCATGTCCCCCTTTCCCTTTTATTCGTATATATACTTCATCAGCAGAAGCCATATAAGGCCCTGGACATACACCAAAGTATCCTGCATCCATATCGGGAAACACATGCTGCCCTAGCATAAAATCCACCTTAGGATCTTTGAGAATACCATCCTTTATCATTAAAGAGGCTCCTCCAGGTATCTTTTCTTCTCCGGGTTGAAAAATCAACTTTACAGTTCCTGCAATATGTGCTCTAAGCCCATTAAGAATCATTGCTGTTCCTAATAAAGATGCAGTATGAACATCATGACCACAGGCATGCATAACCCCTTTTACTTTAGACGCATAAGGCACGGCATTGGCTTCCTGTATTGGAAGTGCATCCATATCAGCTCTAAGTCCTAAACAAGGTCCTTCTTTTGCTCCTTTGATCAAAGCCGTAAGTCCATAACCGCCAATACCTTCTTTAACCTCCAAACCCATACTTTTGAGCTTAGACGAAACGAATTCAGCAGTTTCTTTTTCTTCAAAAGATAACTCTGGATTCATATGAATATGTCTCCTTACTGCGAGTATTTGATCAAAATTCTCGTTTGCTGCATCAACTATAATCTGATCAATTTCTTTCATAACCTAATTTTCTCCAAGACTTGAGTAATACAGTTAAGTCTTCTCCTACTTCATAATCCTTTGCATAGAGGAAATCTAATCTATAAAGCGTTTGCGTATCTAAATCAGAAACTTCCAAACTATCTGCTATACCCAAAATCGATGGCTTAATCACTGGAAAATCTATTGGATGTTGGCTAGAATATCCAACCCAGGTTTTCCTTCCAAAGAAAACTTGAAATATATGCTTCATAAATTTCATTTTATCCTGCTGAAAAATAAAAAGTATTGGATACAAAAGCAGAAAAACTATACTAACGACCAAATCAAAAACTCTCTTGTTTCTTCTATGAATAGAGCTATCAATATTATATCGAATATCAACAGTATATATTTCACCACTAGTATTTTTTGAAGAACTTCCTATGATACTTTGGCTATCTTTTGGCACAATCCTGTATTCCAATGCATTCCCTAGCTTAGTCATCCATTGCATAATCTCTGATGATGCAATATTGGAACTACAAAAAACAAGTTCTTCTACTTTATAAATCTTTACAATCTCTTCAAGATTTTCAATGCTTCCAAGACTGATTGATGCCTCTTCTTCTTTTGGACTTAATATTCCCAGTATATTTTTTCTAGCACCTACCTGATGTAACATTGCCTTTACCCTTACAGTCTCTGACTCCTCTCCTACAATTAGCAATCTGCTATCCTTGGGTCCACCAAGTCTAAAGTTCCTATTCTTTAGAAAATGCCTACCTAAGCGGATCAAAATAGTAAAGGTCAGCATCCAAGAGGCTCCAAGCAGGATAACAGCCCGCGAGGGTCTCCAATCTGTGGGTAGTAAACCATAAACTGAGGTTAACAAAAGACTGCCAAACAAAACACCCCGAACTAATCTTCTTAACTTATAGGGTTGATCATATCCCCCACTGTAGTATGAACTAACAATCCAGAACAAAACATACAGAGGATAATTAATCAATTTCAAGGAATCATCGAAATAATCCGGATTTTGGAAATGATAGACAGACCAAAAACGTTCGACCAACAATAAACCTCCATATCCGACTATTGCATCCTGTAAGATTAAGCCATACTTCCTAAATATATTACCAATCAAGGTCATGAACGCCTTGAAATAGATCGCAAATTGGATTAACAGCACAAAACTACTTGCCTGTCTGCCTTTAAAGTGTTTGCGGGCAAAAATGATCATAGCCTGGTAAAAAGCCTTCACATAATTAAGGCTACCTTTCTTAGTACTTTCCCCTTTATAGTGAATAATGCTTGTCTCTGGGAAATAAACATTGCTATATCCGCCTAATGTTATTCGGTAAGAAAGGTCTATATCCTCGCCATACATAAAGAAGGTTTCATCAAGGAGACCAACCTTATCAAGCGTCTCTTTTCGCATAAACATAAAAGCGCCTGCAAGAACATCTACCTCAGCAGTCTCCCACTCTGACAAATAACCCAGATGATAGGTATTAAAAAGCTTTGATTTTGGAAAGATCTTGGACAAGCCAAAAGCCTTAGAAAAGGCAACCATTGGAGAAGGGAATCCTCTTTTAGATTCTGGAAGAAATACACCTGCGCCATCAATCATACGAACACCTAGTCCACCAACCTTGGGATGTTCGTCCATATAGGCTATACACTTCCTAAAGGTATCTTCCTCTACCACGGTGTCTGGATTTAACAATAACACATATTCTGCTTCAGACTGACGGATAGCCTGGTTATTTGCTATCGAAAAACCAGGATTGTTTTTATTCACTATCAATTTAACCCAAGGAAAATCTTCTTGAACCATGGACACAGAACCATCTACAGAATTGTTATCGACAACAAACACATCTGCTTCTAATCCCTCAATTGCTTTTTGCACAGACAACAATGCCTGCTCCAAAAAGTACTTTACATTATAATTAACTATGATTACGCTTAACTTCAACGGTTTGTCCATTCTTTAAAATTCAGACCCTATTTTTCATATGGGATTCGGGCAATAATAGATCTACCCAGAGTTAATTCATCAGCATACTCCAATTCACCTCCAAAAGAAACGCCACGGGCTATTGTACTTATTTTGACATTAAGATCTTTTAGCTGCTTTGACAGATAAAAAATGGTAGTATCTCCTTCTATAGTTGGACTAATTGCCATGACCAACTCAAAGATTTCATCTTTTTCCTTTTCAATTCTGGAAATCAAAGAATCGATATTCAGTTGCTCTGGTCCAACCCCTTCAATAGGTGAAATTACCCCACCTAGAACATGATAAAGACCACTAAATTGTCCCGTCTCTTCAATGGCCATTACATCCTTGAAAGATTCAACAACACAAATAAGATTCCGTTGTCTGGATTGATCTGAGCATACCTGGCAAATATTTGTATCTGACAGATTGTGACAGACCTCACAGTGAAGAATGTCGTTACGCATCTTCCAAACGGCCTCACTGAATTGTTTTACCTTTTCTTCTTCCTGATCTACAAGAAAAAGGGCCAATCTTAATGCTGTTTTCTTTCCTACACCTGGTAACATTGAAAGTGCTTCGACTGCTGATTCAACCAACTTAGAACTATATCCCATAAAACAAATTTACAAAATTTAAATGGTCCAAACATTATCTTGTAAAGTAGTATATACCTACAAAAGACAAAAAATAAGCTCTTTTACTTGCTAGCAAGTTTATATGTATTAAATTTGGGGATAATTACAGAGAAGTTCTTACAACAAAAATTTTAAAAAATGGCTGAAGTCATTAGAATGCCTCGTATCAGTGATACGATGGAAGAAGGTACAATAGTTGCCTGGTTAAAGGAAGTTGGTGATACTGTTGAAGCTGGTGATACCATTGCAGAAGTAGAAACAGATAAAGCCACTATGG
The DNA here is from genome assembly GCA_900299495.1 of Sphingobacteriales bacterium. Taxonomy (GTDB): domain Bacteria; phylum Bacteroidota; class Bacteroidia; order Chitinophagales; family Saprospiraceae; genus AM-2324. Next base: position 2,978 of record OMKD01000131.1, on the reverse strand, counting down.
AACTTGATTCTTATGTGGATGGTGTTCTTTTGCATATCGAAGTGCAGGAAGGAACAGTGCCGATTAATGGTGTTATCGCAGTGATTGGTGAAGAAGGTGAAGATTGGAAAGCGTTAATAAATGGATCAAGTGAACCACAAGCAACTAAAACTGAAGAGGCAGCTCCTGCTGTACCAGTTGAGCAAGTTGCAACTCCTGCATCTGCATCTAATGAAAACCTTTCTGAAGAAGATAGAGTAAAGGCCTCTCCTCTTGCAAAGGCAATGGCTAAGGAATCTGGAATAGACCTAACAGCTATTGCAGGTTCAGGAGACAATGGTCGTATTATAAAAAGAGATATTGAAAAGGCAATGAGCAACGGAGCAGCAGTTCCGCAGCCAGCTAAGCCAGTGGCACCAGCGCCTGTATCTGCTGAAGGTACATATGTTGACCACCCTGTATCTAATATGAGAAAAACCATCGCTAGAAGACTTGGAGAAAGCAAGTTTGGTGCTCCTCACTTCTACTTAACTGTAGAAATCGACATGGACAATGCGATGAAACTTAGAAAACAACTGAACGAAGTAGCTCCTACTAAATTATCATTTAATGATTTAGTTATTAAAGCAGCTTCTGTTTCTCTAAGAAAACACCCTTCAATCAATTCTTCTTGGTTAGGTGATAAAATCAGAGAAAATAAAGAAATCAATATTGGTGTAGCAGTAGCAGTTGACGATGGTCTAATGGTACCAGTAGTTCGCCAAGCAGATATCAAAACGCTTTCTCAAATCAATACAGAGGTTAAAGACCTAGCAGGAAAAGCTAAGGATAAGCGTCTGGGCATGGATGAGATGCAAGGAAACACATTCACAATTTCAAACCTAGGAATGTTTGGAATAGAGGAGTTTACTGCAATCATTAATCCACCTGATGCATGTATCCTAGCAGTTGGCGGGATCAGCCAAAAGCCTGTTGTTAAAGATGGAGAAATCGTTGTAGGTAACAGAATGAAAGTAACACTTTCTTGTGACCACAGAGTAGTAGATGGAGCACAAGGTGCTGCATTCCTTAAAGACTTTAAAGCAATACTTGAAGATCCAATCAGGATTTTAGTATAAGCTTAAGCATATAAACTAATCTATAAAAAGGATGTTGTTGAAAGACGCATCCTTTTTTATTTTTATCATTATGAAGAAGAAAACAATCGTACTTGGAGCAAGTACAAAGCCCGAAAGATATTCAAACATGGCCGTGAATCTGCTAAATGGGGAAAAACACCCAACTATTGCATTCGGTATCAAACCCGGCAGAATAGGCGATACAACTATTGAAACAGAATTCCCTAAAGCAGCGGATGCAGATACGGTAACGCTTTATTTAGGCCCTAATAATCAGGAGGCCTATCTGGAGCAAATTATTCAATTAAAACCCAGGCGGGTAATCTTCAATCCGGGTACAGAAAACCCTCTGTTTTATGAGAAACTAAGAGCACAAAATATTGAAGTATTAGAAGCTTGCACTTTGGTATTACTCAGAACAGGCCAATATTAAAAAAAGGCACTGTAACAGTACAGTACCTTTTTTTAACTAACAATAATATACAAATAATTAATACCCTTCGCCTTTTTTACCTTTGTAGCTTGAAGAGCCTGCACCTGAAGGTGCTGCCATCTCAGTATCCCCTGCCTCTGCTACTGTAAAGGTCACACGTCTGTTTGCGAAAGAAGAACCATCCACAGGTACAAGAGTTTCTTCTTCACCTCCATATTGTAGAAGGAATCTACTTCTGTCAATATTGTACTTCTCAACAATATGATCAATTGCAGCATTCGCGCGCTTATACGATAAAACTTCATTGTAATTTGGACCAGCTGTTTTGTCCGTATATCCTTTTACAACTACTTTAATATTCGAATTTTTATTCATTACTGTTGCAATAGAAGAAAGCTTCGAATAATCAACAGCTCTTACTTTATATGAATCCTCATTGAAGTTGATACTTGGCAAGAACCATCCCGCAAAGTTTGCTGAACCAGTAGCATTATTTGAGGTATTATTCTTACTAATCATATCCTCAACCTCATCACGAGTAATAAAGTCTTTTGAACGCATTCCCTGCTCAGAAACACCTTCGCCATTTACAGCAACATTACTATTGCTAAAACGCTCAGAGTCCTTATAATCTGGCACACCATCACTATCAGAATCCACTGGAACACCTTTAGCATCAACAACAACACCTTCTGGAGTTTCGTTATCCTGATCTAACATATCGATAACACCATCGTCATCTGAATCTGTCAAATCAAGCTCTGGACGCTTTTTAAGTGCAGCAACGTCATCAATAATTACTTCCATTGGATTTACCCAATATAGTGGTTCAGATAATTTTCCTTGCTTGGTAATATTGAAATTCAAACGAACATTTGCATAGTTCGCGATATCTCTCATATTTGTTTCAGCATCATTGAACCCATCAAGAAGATCGGAACGCTTTCCAAATACAGTACTTGCTTTATATTCAAAACCGATATTGAATTTTGGAGACACTTTAAATCCTATTCCAAAACCACCATCTACAGCTCCTACAAAATTTCCAGTTTTTCTTCCTGCAAGATAGACATCTTCAGCAGTCACACCAGAACCATCCTCTGCCGTCAAAGCAGTGGTAACCTGTGTACCGGAAGCACCTGCAAAGAAATAAGTATTGATTTTTCTCAAACCAGAATCCCATCTAAGATTATTCAAAGACATTACCCCTTGAATACCTCCCGACAGATAAGTTGTCTGATAGGAATAAATCCGTTGTGGGTCAGTTGGATCTGTAAAAATCGCTGTATGGCCTATGGAATTTCCATCTTTATCGATGGTTGAACCATTAGCGATACCATAAAATCCATCTAGTCGTATGGAAAATACGTAGTCTAAAGCTTTTCGGTAGTGGATTCCACCACCGAAACCTGGATTGACTGCAAGATCGCCTTGTGAGAAAAAATAAC
>OMKD01000130.1 GCA_900299495.1 Sphingobacteriales bacterium | reverse complement strand
GGAAGAAGTTGCTAGGTCTTCTTCTAAAAATATACCCGCATAAAAAGGCTTAAAAAAGGAATCTATAATGTTTGAAGAAAATCCTCTTGCTTTTAAGTATTCCAAAGTTGTTTTAGAAGGTTTTTGGAATATACGTTCTAGAGATTGGCTCTTGAGCTCATTACTCAAACGCCATATCTTTATTTTATCCATCAAATTTCCGTGAGGAAAGCGTAGGGTTGGCAACAAGAATGAGCTATCCCGAAGTGGATCACCCAACACAGAGAATCGATTGTCTTTGAATACTGCGGCCCCCGGCTTGAAGTACTGAAGGTTCAGTTTATTCAGGTCAAGATAGTTCTTTACTGCAGGATAGGCTGTAAGCAAAACCTGAAAGCCTCGATCCAGGGTAAAACCATCTATGTGTTCTGTTTGCAATCGACCACCAACTTCATTTTGCTCATCTACAATCACCGGAGCAAAACCCCTCTTTTCCAATTCCAATGCACAGATCAAACCACTCACACCTGCACCTATGATTACAACTTTCTCCTTAGCCATTTTCTGAAAATTTCTTAAAATAACGCTTATACATGGGTATTCGCATGCTGAAGGTAATCCAAAGTGGAAGGTATAACAAATAATCTAGGATTCGGTTTGAACCTTTAAACTCTATATCATCAATTATAAGTGAAGTATTCAGTCCACCTTTCTGGATAACATGCCTGTGCTTCCAATAACCGAGACCAGGAGGAAGCTTAATACCTTCGTCAACGAAAAACACTTCATGTTCATCCGCTCCATCTTCTGTAATAGCACTTATCCACTCCGTTTTCAAAGGAAAGATAAACTGCACATGAACTCGATCGCCTTTCTTGCTTCCTGTAAACTCTTTAATCTTGACCTTAGTGAAAGGAGGAACAAGGTATTCGAAAAGTTGTAAATCAAAACCTGCTGCAATATTTCTATAATTACCTTCGACCTCCGTCTTTATCTTAATTTTCATATATCCTTCGTGTTACAGATTGCAACAAACCAAGTACGAAAAAGATGAGTTAAGCGTCCAGATTTTGAATTAAATTAATATCCTGCTGCTTGTCCATCCTTTCTGGATTCCGAGGCTCCATAGTAGACGCCTTTTTCTACATCAAACATAATTGCCTGATAGCCACCATAAGAACCTAAATCAAAGCTAACCTTATGCCCTTTGCGCATCAAAGCCCGAATCACCTCATAGTCAATACCGGATTCCAAATGTAAGTTACCCCCATCAGTCATTTGCTCACCTGTAGGTTGAGAAGAACCTGAATGTCTTATTCTTGGAGCATCGCCTGCTTCCTGAAGATTCATATCAAAATCAACCAAATTAATTACGATCTGAGCATGTCCCTGCGGCTGCATTGCACCACCCATCAAACCAAAGCTCACCAAAGGTTTTCCGTCTTTTGTGATAAAAGCTGGTATAATCGTATGAAATGGCCGCTTGCCCGGCTCATATACATTATAATGTCCATCTTCCAGAGCGAATAATTCACCTCGATCCTGCAACATAAACCCAAGCCCAGGAGGCACCATTCCAGAGCCCATTCCTCTGTAGTTGGACTGTATTAAGGATACCATATTGCCCCACTGATCCGCAACGGTCAAATAAATAGTATTTCCCTGCTCCAATTCATAGGCATCGTAAGAACGTTTTGCTCTTGCACCAATTTCGGCTGCACGCTCTTTCGCATAGGTCTCTGAAATCAATGCTTCAATTGGCAGTTCATTGAATGCAGGATCTGAATAGAACTTTGCGCGATCTTCAAAAGCTATTTTCTTTGCTTCGGTAAAATGATGAATGTATTCAGAAGAACCGAAGCCCATCGATCGAACATCAAAATTCTCCATGATATTTAAGATTTGAAGTGCAGCAGTACCTTGTCCATTTGGAGGAAGCTCCCAAACATCATATCCACGATAATTACAAGATAAAGGTTCTACCCATTCAGACATATGAGACTCCAGATCTTCATAAGCTAGAAAGCCACCTTGCTCTTTGATAAAATCAGCGATTGTTTTTGCTATCGATCCCTTATAAAAAGCATCTCTCCCTTCTTTAGCCAAGATACTGTAGGTATTTGCTAACTGAGGATTTTTAAATACATCTCCTTTCTCTAAGGCTTTGCCTCCAGGCATATAAGTTGATGCAAAATTAGGATAGTCTTTAAATCTCCTCGATGTTCCCTGCAGATAATACCCAATAAGCTCGGTCACCGGAAATCCATTTTCAGCATATTTAATGGCGGGAGTAAGGATAGTTTCCATGGACTGGCTTCCAAATTGCTTATGAAGCTCAAACCATCCATCAACTGCACCTGGAACACTTACAGGAATAGGTCCGAAAGCTGGAATCTTCTCCATCCCCTGCTCTCTGAAATATTCTATATCTAAGGATTTAGGAGAACGACCAGAAGCATTTAATCCATATAATTTACCCTCTTCGGCATTCCATACGATTGCAAATAGATCACCGCCTATTCCACAACCTGTTGGCTCAACTAAACCCAGCATAGCGTTCACTGCAATAGCTGCATCCACGGCATTACCACCTGCCTTCAGAATATCCAAACCAACTTGAGTAGCTAAGGGTTGACTAGAACAAACCATTCCATTTTGAGCAATGACTTCTGAACGGGTGGCGAAGTTTGAACCGGTTATTCTGTCCTGAGCAAATAAATTTAATGATAGGCATACTAAAGTGGCACAGACGAACAATTTAATTGACTTGGTCATTCTTACAATGATTTTTTTATTAATAAGATGCAGTGATTGAATTTAAATAAAGCATGTACCTCCATTAAACCTTTCACAATCAATACTTGGCTAGTTTAAACTAATTAATTTCTTTCAGATAGAAACATATTTTTTGTAATTTGTTGCCCATTTTAAAATGAACACGTTTTTAAAATACTTTTGACAACTCAGAATCAATCCTTTAGAAATCTTAGCAGAGAAAGCTATGAAAACAAAAGAATTCTTAAACAAAAGGATCATAGGACTGATTAAACCCAACATACCATTACTGTCTGTAGTGAAAACAAGACAACTATTTTTATAGACAAAAAGCTGAATATTAAATAAATAGTTTGCATTTTGGCAATAAGCAAATAGGGTAAAAGCCCTGTACTAAATTGAACGAATATGAATAAAAATGTAATTGCAAAAGTCGACTATCACGATTTCATCTCAGGAGATGAGGCTAAGCGTGCTAAGTTCATTAAAGAATTTGGTGACTCTTTTGCAAACATGGGATTCGCCATAGTTTCTAACCATGGCGTTACAGAGGAGGAAAAGCAAGCTCTATATCGTGTTTCAGAGACTTTTTTCAACCTTCCGGATGATATCAAGTTGCAGTACCACGACCAAAATAATGCAGGTCAACGTGGTTACATTCCCAAGAATGTAGAAACAGCAAAAGGTAGAAAAGTTGCGGATTTGAAAGAGTTCTATCACATTGGCCAACAATTAAGTGCTGAAGAAAATGCTTCAATGGGTTATCCAGAGAATATTTTCCCAACAGAACTTCCAGAGCTTGAAGAAATTGGTGTAAAGGTTTATCAAACCTTTGAAAATACAGGTCGAAACCTACTTAAAGCCATTGCGCTTTACCTAAATCTTGAGGAGGATTACTTCAATGACAAGATTGAAAAAGGGAACTCTGTATTGAGATTATTGCACTATTTCCCATTGGAAAACGTGGATGATATTCCAGATGGGGCCGAACGTGCTGGTGCACACGGAGATATCAATTTGATTACTTTACTTATGGGTGCAAATGCACGTGGTCTTCAGGCACAGACGCTTGAGGGGGAGTGGATGGATGTTAACCCTGCACCAAACGAGATTGTAATCAATATCGGTGATATGCTTTCAAGACATACCAATGGATTGTTAAGATCTACCATTCATAGAGTAGTCAATCCGATTGACAAAGAAGAGTTGAAAAAACCTAGATTCTCGACTCCATTCTTTTTACATCCCATATCTGAAATGGACCTTAGTTGTTTAGACAGCTGTGTTACAGAAGCTAAACCTAAGCAATTCGATGATATTACAGCAGGAGAATTCCTGGATGAACGATTAAGAGAATTGAGACTTAAATAAAAAAAGGAGCAACTGTTTGGTTGCTCCTTTTTCTTTTGCCCATTTACATCTGAACGACGCCTGGATTTTTAAAAACCACATGCTGAGGTACATCGTGTTCCTCTAGCATTTCTAGAATATCTACTTCAATACCTCTTGAAATTGAAGAAATTGGTACATCATTCGGTAAACCTTCAAAAGGATTTTCACTAAAGTCTCCAATCATCTCCATCATCCAAAACACCCATGAACAAATCACGGAGAATGGGATTGCGG
>OMKD01000129.1 GCA_900299495.1 Sphingobacteriales bacterium | reverse complement strand
TTTTTTAAATCATCTATGAATGTAGGTTCCTCCCACAAAAAGGTAGGATTGACAGATTGGTCATGACCTCTGCTTATTATTTGATCGCTTTCTTTCTTATTGAATGTTGGATGAATTTCAGCACCCCAACTATCCTGAATACAATACATTGGAAAGAGGTTGATTTCAGTACCTTCAATCTCTATTGAAGCGCCTGGCTTTCTCCACATATGGTTCGCTGCAAAACGAATATGATCGGCAGGGTAGGAGCTATTGAAGAGGAATACCTTGTCGAATGCCTCTCTGTATGTGTTCAGTTCACCAATAAGTGAATCGGCATCTTTGACTTCCAGCATACCCATTGGGAAGTGGTCAATTTGAATATCTAAACAAAATAAAGCTCTATTCATAAAGTTGCACTCTTGCTAATCCTTCGGAAAAATCATTTACATCTGCAAAATCTGGGTTTATTACCAATTTGCCTTCATGGTTCATAAAACCTACACCGCTTAGAAAGGCAACTCTCGCTAAGCCTTCTTTAAAAGACCAAATAAGACCATACTCAAAATCAGAGAGTTGTTCTCCTGATGAAGCGTAGAATGCCCAAAGTTCGTCTTTCATGCAAGCCGTCTTGTTTTCCTCTATTGGAAGAATAAGGTCCATTACAGGAGGGATTAATTGTTCTCCGTTCTTACCTATCATTCCAAATTTACCATCTTCAAAATACTGAAATTGTTCAGGACCCATAACCTGGATATCTGTGTACTTTGCAGGTATTATGATGTTGTTTGAATCATCAATGACACCCATTTTACCCTGATCTTTGAAAGGAGCAAATCCAGATTTGAAAGGATATGCTTTTTCATACTCTGATACCAGGACACTTTCTCCCTGCTTGTTTATGTACCACTGGGTTCCGTCTTTTTTGACTAATATAGGCAGATTTGCCAGGTCAGCTATGTAATCCATTTCGGGCTCAAGGATAAACTCCATATTTGTATTAATGATCCCATACTTTCCAGCAAGTTTAACTTTTGCCAGACCATTCTTAAATGGATATGCGTTCGTAAACATCGGAGCGATAAGCTCTTTTCCATTGTGGTCTATGTATGTCCAGTTATTATTGTCTTTTGCTGCAGCAAAACCTTCTGTGAAGTTTTTGATCTCATCATACGTTTTACTCAGGATAGGGGCTCCTTTATGATTAATGATCTCATATTTTTTCCCGTAGTGTTTTACAACTGCCATAGAATCGGAAAAATCATAGACCTCTTGAAATTGGAGCGGTATAGCAATACGGCCTGATTTGTCTATATAGCCCCATTTGTCTTTTTTTCTGGCTACAGCCAGCCCATCATTGAAATTCTTACACTCGTCATAGATGGCCTCGATAACTAGTCTGCCTTTCTTGTTTATGTATCCCCATTTGTACAATGACTCTTCAAAATCTGCAGCTATAGCCTGTGCTTCAGGAAGTTCATTTGAACCTTGTTCTTGCTCTTTTTGATCTGGTGTACATGCAAAAAGGCACAAGGCTAAAAGATACAAATAAGGGATGTTTAGTTTCATTTTGTTTAATTTAAAAAGGGATTTGAGTTTGTAGAATCCGAATCCAGGTTTTTTAGTTTAATATTTGCCTTAAGAATTTTAAATGCCATGCTTGCATCCTCTTCTTCATACAGCTGTTGACACAGTGTGTTTAGATTCTTTTCTTCTGTGTTTTGATTAAAATGATTGGCTATAAAAGCGTCTTTTAGGAGCTCAGTTTTGAATTTTTGCAAGGCTGTATGGATGATTTCCAAATGGTCAAAGGCTAAATCAGGAAGTTTATTCACCGCTTTCCAAGCATATCTTTTAGCATCATCTGCAGCTTTAAGGGTATGGTTGTTTTTATCCGTTAGCTCCCAAAATGCAATGGTAATCACTCTCCCTCTGGGATCCCTGTCCGGTTTGGCAAATACCCCAACTTCATACAAATTTCTAATAAGCATCCCAGTCTCTTCTTGTAGCTCCCGTTTTGCGGCAGGAATCAGGTCTTCATCCATATCGACGAATCCTCCAGGTATAGCCCATGATCCTTTAAACGGATCATTAGCTCTTTCAATGAGAAGTATCTCTAAGCCTTTATCCGGATCAATACTAAAGATTAAACTGTCAACAGTTACAGCGGGTCTAGGATAATCATAAGTGTAAGGCATAGCTATAGCTTTTTACCTTTCATGGCCTCAGAAATATTGTGATCCATTGCTCGTTCTGCTAAAGGTCTGGAGAAGGTGTTCAATTCGTCCATAGCCTTATTGATAAGGTCCTTATCTGTTCCTTCAACAGCTTCTTTGAGTTTTTGGATATAAGACTTTAGGTCTTTCACTTCCACTTCAGAGAAAATAGCAGCGTTTTGTTCGATGAATTTTGCCGATGCAAGAATTACAGAATTGGCTTCATTTCTTGCCTCTAGTAATACACGCTGAGCCATATCGGCTTCTGCATTTTTCATCGAATCTAATAACATTAATGCCATTTCTTCCTCTGAGATTCCGTATGAAGGCTTGATGCGTATTTCTGTTTCCTGTTCACTTCGAAGCTCTTTGGCTTTAACTTTGAGAATACCATCAGCATCCAATAAGAATTGAATCTCTATTTTAGGAATACCAGCTGGCATAGGTGGTATATCGGTAAGAATAAACTCTCCTAATTTTCTGTTGTCCTTTACCAGATCTCTTTCTCCTTGATAGACGGCTACCTTTAAGTTCTTTTGCCCATCGATAGAGGTTGTGTAGTTTCTTCCAACACTTGAAGGAATTTTTGAATTCCTTGGGAGAATTACATCCATAAGTCCGCCAACGGTTTCAATTCCTAAAGAGAGCGGCGTGATATCCAGTAGGAGCATTTCACGATTATTACCAGCAAGAATATCTGCCTGTATAGCAGCCCCAAGAGCAACAACTTCATCAGGGTCTAAGGTGTCATTAGGAACTTTACCAAATAGACTTTGTAGTTTCTCTTTTATTAGAGGAACTCTTGTAGAACCACCTACTAGCAATACATGATCAATTTCAGCTGTACTAAGCTTTGCGTCTTTAAGCGCAGCATTACAACAATTCAGCGTTTCTTCAATCAGCGGATTAATCAATACCTCAAATGTATCTTTACTTAATTCAAGCGTAAAGTTGTTTAGTGTATCTTTGAATGTCTCCTGCTTACTTAGCGTTTTCTTCGCTAGTTCGGCCTTTAACCTCAATGCTTGCTTGAAGTTTGCATCAGCTAGTTGGTCTTCTAGTTTATACAGACTTGACCAGTGATCAATGATTACACGGTCTAGGTCATCTCCACCTAGGAAGGTATTTCCGTTGGTGGACAAAACTTCGAAGATGCCATTTTCAATTCTCAAGACAGATACATCAAAAGTACCACCTCCCAAATCATAGACGGCTACCGTTTGCCCATCGTTTTGGTCCAGACTAAGTCCATACGCCAAGGCCGCTGCTGTAGGTTCATTCACTATCCTCAATACATCCAAACCTGCCAATTTACCAGCATCTTTCGTAGCTTGTCTCTGTGCGTCGTTAAAATAAGCAGGAACGGTTATGACCGCTTTGGAAACGGAGTTCTCCAGGTTCTCTTCTATCCTTTTCTTCAATGTTTTGAGGATCTGAGCTGAAAGCTCAATAGGGGAGTAGAATTTATCCTCTACTCTTATTTTTACAAGGCTGTCGTCATCTGTATCAATGATTCTGTAACCAAAATAATCTTTTTGGTTATCGACATCATTGAACGACTTACCCATTAGTCTTTTAACGGAGTAAATGGTATTTTCAGGATCTGTAATCAGTTTTTCTTTGGCCTCGTCTCCGACTAGGACTGTTTTATCACTTTTGAAATGAATCACAGAAGGTATTAGGCTGTTTTTACCATCCTTACCCTTTACCGTTATTGGATTACCATCTTTGCTATAGGCAACCAACGAATTGGTTGTCCCAAGATCGATACCAATGATGATTTCCTTTTTCTCCTCTTTATTTACTTTTCCCTCTGAAAGGTTGATTCCAATCTTTGCCATTCTGATTTCTTATTTGAGCAACAAAATTAAGTATATGTATGAACATTTACCCATGTGAGGATAAATTATTATTGTGACTAGCATGTAAAAAAAAAGCACCGATTAACTCAATCGGTGCTTTTTTGGCTTGCTTTTTGTTCAATTATTTCTGAACAACAAACTTTCTACTTAACGCAGCCTGACCATCCGTTAGGATATAGGTATACATTCCGTTACTTAATTGATCTACTGAAAAAGTAATAGTATTTGGACCTGCAACTGTGTTGAAATTTTGTTCCATTACCACAGCTCCCAGTATATTTCTAATCTGACAAGTATAATTTGCTGCTTCACTAACATTCGCTTCAATTGTAATCATATCTGATGCTGGGTTAGGGAATAGCCTCAAGTTATCAATACTAGTCTCAAGTTCTGTTGTATTTACATATTCTGTACAGTTGTTAGAACCTTCTTCTTTTACATATACAGAATATGTTCCTGGTGCGATTAGTGGATTTGGAAACTCGATGTTTATATCGAATAATGAAGATACTGTTGCCTGAACAGTGATCTCATTATCTCCTAGGAAATCTGCATTGGTTACCTTTCCGAAAACAGTAATACATCCTACCTTATCTTCCGGAGTATAAGAACAATCAGGCACATTACATTCGTATACCAGTCCTTCCGGTAGTCCAATTACCGTGTCAAGCGTAAGTGCGTTTACATTGATAGCCGTTCCTCCAATCTCGATTGCTTCAGAGATTACAACATTTAGAACGGTCTTATAGTCTGTATTTAAGCATACAGTGTCTGGTATCCCTCCTGTTCCGAGGTCTTCCTGGAATGGTTTAGGGTAAACTCCTGCTGTTGAATCCTGATAGGTTTCGTCTACTTCACACACATTGATCTGTGCAAATGAAGTTGAACATAATAGAGCAAATGATGAGAGTAAAAAGAACTTTTTCATATTTTGTAATTTGTAACTTTTAATGTAAAAGAAAGTTTCTTCATGTATTTGGTAACAGAAGTTTAATTATTAAAAATACTAAAATGCACTTTTGTTTAGTAATTAAACATTGGTTTTTATACACAATCCGTCAATTATGCCAGTAAATAAGATCAAATTAATATCCGCTATCTTGGTTTTAGGACTTCTTTTTTGCTCAATTAGTTCTTTTGGGCAAAAAACGCTTTCAGGTACCGTTACAGATAAAGGAAGTGGAGAAGTTTTAATTGGAGCAACTGTAAAGATTGGTGAGCAGGGAACAGTAACAAATTTAGATGGGAAGTATCGTCTGGAGAATTTGGAGCGTGGAGAATTTTTGCTTGAAGTTGATTTTGTAGGTATGGTTAGTTATAAAAAGACCATCAAAATAGGGGAGGAGGAAAATCAGGTTCTGAATATAGTTTTGCAACAGGATAATCTTTTGCTTAGTGAAGCCACAGTTACTTCCAGTAAGTTTGAGAAACCTTTAGGCGAGTTGACCGTATCCCTTGATGTGGTAAAGCCTCAGTTTATAGAAGAGAATAATGCAGGTGCAATTGATGAGATATTAGATAGACTTCCGGGAGTTCAGATTCTGGATGGTCAGGCAAATATTAGAGGTGGTTCAGGTTTTAGTTACGGAGCCGGATCAAGAGTCTTATTGTTGGTTGATGATATTCCAATATTACAGGCAGATGCAGGATTTCCCAATTGGAGAGATGTGCCTATTGAGAACATTGAGCAAGTAGAGGTTGTAAAAGGAGCTGCTTCAGCCTTGTATGGATCATCGGCTTTAAATGGTATCATCAATATTCGCACAGGATTTGCAAAAAGCGAACCAGTTCTAAAGGCGTCGGTTGCTTATACTAACTATTTTTCTCCAGAAGATGAGCAGAAAAACTGGTGGAAAGATACAACCGTAACTCCTCGAAAAGTGGTGACCAATGTGTTGTATAAAAAGAAATTCGGTAAGTTCGATCTAGTAGCAGGGGTGAATTATTTTGATCTGATTTCATATAATGAGCATACTTCAGACCAATTTGGCAGATTCAACTTTAATACACGCTATCGATTTACGGATTCTCTATATGTAGGTATCGCAGGTAATTTCAATAGTGGTTCGAGTAATTCTTTCTTTTATTGGTTGAATGGTGAAGATGGTGTCTACAGAGCCAATCCGGGAGGGATATCAGCCACTGAAAAACTTCGATTTAATATTGATCCCTATGCACGATATATAGACAGTAAGGGAAATAAGCATAAGATCAATTCGAGATTATACTCTGTTCGAAATGATAATTTGAATAATCAGTCCAACCAATCTTTATTGATGTACGGAGAATATCAGTTTCAGAGAAGATTCGATGAGCAGGATATGACCATAACCTCAGGATTAGTGGCTTTACACACAGATGTACAGGCCGAATTGTATGGCGATACAGTTTACACAACTAATAACCTAGCTGCTTATTTGCAAGTGGATAAAAAGTTTTTTGATAAGTTGACAATTGGGGCAGGAATCCGAATAGAGCAAAATACGCTTAAGAACCCTGGTTTTGTTTATTTGTTCCCAGATTCAGTGGTAGTGGCAGCATCAAATGAAAGTGAGCTTAAACCCGTTTTACGCCTAGGATTAAATTATCAATTAGCAGACTTTACATATCTGAGGGCTTCTGTCGGTGAAGGGTATAGATATCCAACGATTGCAGAGAAGTACATATTTACCGATATAGGAGGCGCTAATGTTATTCCAAATCCAGAACTTGGAAGTGAAACTGGTATCTCGTATGAGCTTGGCATAAAGCAAGGGTTCAAAGTGGGTGCCGTAAGTGGATTTTTGGATGTATCCGGATTTTTAACAGATTATAAGGATATGTTGGAATTCTCATTGACCAGTTTTATACCACCAGCATTTCAATCTATAAACGTAGGGGATACAAGAATATATGGCGCGGAGGTTTCCGTTCAGGGTGTTGGTAAGCTGGGGCCAGTAGATTTGAGTTTTCTTGCAGGATATACGTTTATAGAGCCAAGATTTATGGAATTCGATACGACTGCTGGTCGTACCTTCTCCCCAGATGCTACTCAGGGACAACGAAATTATTCGAACTCAACGGTTAACTATAATATTCTTAAGTACCGATTCAGAAATACGGCTAAAGCGGATATGCGGTTTGGATGGAAAAGGTTTGACTTGGGGGTGAATTATAACTACATGAGTTATATGGAAGCAGTTGATTTTATTTTTGAGTTTTTAATAGTTCCTGGTCTAACTGAATACAGAGAACAGAATCAAAATGATACGCATTTATGGAATCTAAGGTTGGGGTATTCCTTCAATGAAAAAGGAAGGATTTCATTAGTTTGGAATAATGTTACGAATATTGAATACAGTATGCGACCGGGATTATTAGAAGCGCCAACAAGTCTTGCAACCCGAATAGATTACACCTTTTAATTAAAAAACACTATGAAAACCAATCTGCTTGTCCTTTATATTCTGTTTATTCTTGGTACAGGATTAAATGCTCAGAATTTTGGACCGGATACTAAGATTTCTTTGATTACAATTGGCCCTGGTCATGACTTGTATTCGAAGTTTGGCCATTCTGCTATACGACTGAGTGATCCTTCACAAGGCTTGGATCTTTCTTATAACTACGGAACCTTTGATTTCGATACGCCAAATTTCTATGGTAAATTCGTTAGGGGAAAGTTGGATTATATACTTTCTGTCGATAAGACTTTTCCTTTGTTTCGATATTATCAGCGCACGGGTAGGGAAGTGATTGAACAAGACTTACTGCTTAGTCCGGAGGAGATTCA
>OMKD01000128.1 GCA_900299495.1 Sphingobacteriales bacterium | reverse complement strand
TTACGGCGACGAAAAAGATGATTAAGATTTAATTAGCTATTAAATAGATTAAAAAAGGAGAGCTACGAAGGTATGCTCTCCTTTTTTATTGTTTAAAAATCATAAATATAATTACTTGAAAAGCTTATATTGTATGTAATATTATGATAATGAATTGAATAGAAATACATGCATCTAAAACGTTTATTGTTTTTAGTTGCCTTGTTTTTTTCCCAATCTATTTACGGGCAATTATCAAAAAGACATTTTTTTCCTCCAATTCCTACAGCAAAATATAATAATATTAACTCTGCTGTACCTAGTACGCCCTATCTGTATTTATCGACTCCTGAGACTGGTCCAGTAGATGTTACTATTTATGAAATAGGTGGAGGGACTACTTCTTATACTGTTTCTAATGGAAATCCATTGACTATTGCATTTAATAGTAATGGATATTTAAGTCCCTTCTTTTTGGAGGCAAACGAACAAACAACTAGTGATTTTGGTGTTCCATTAAATAATAAAGGATTGTGGTTAGAGGCTGATAAAGAGATTTATGCAAATCTTAGAGTCAATTCAACTAATGGTGCACAGGCTGAGATGTTAACCTCGAAAGGTAGTACGGGGATAGGTAAGACCTTTTACGCCGGACACCTAAATAACACCTATGATTTTGGTGATCGTCTCAATTTCGTTAGTGTAATGTCTTTATCTAATAATAATACAGTAACCATATCGGGACTTAATCCATCTACCAATGTAATAAACTTAGGTACGGGTAATTCTTCATACAGTGTAACGCTTCAGATGCACGAATCTTTAGTTTTTGCATCAACACCATACAGCAGTCCAAATCCATCAATTGACGGAGCTGCCTTTATTGGGAAATTAATCAATTCGACAGAAGATATTGTTGTCAATGTTGGTTCTACTAATGGTAATATGGGTGATGTAGGAAATGGAAGGGATTATGGGTTTGACCAGATTGTTCCTATCCAAATGATTGGTGAGGAATATGTATTGGTAAGAGGAAATGGTACGACGGCACATGAGAAACCTATTATCATAGCAACAGAAAATTCGACTAACCTTTATTTTAATGATAATCCAACACCAGTTACTTTATTAAGTCCCGGAGACTATTATATAGCGGATGTTCAGGTGAATAGTGCTAATTATTTTGATTCAAACGGGGTGATGGCTCTTAAATCAAGTAAACCTGTTTATGTTTATCAGCCTGTGATGGCTGATCCAGGATGCTGTACCCAAGGCATGTATTTTGTTCCACCGCTGAATTGTGCAGCGCCAAATTATATAGATGAGGTCACTGATATCAGTAGGATAGGCACAAAGAATTTTATTGGCTCTGTGAATCTTATTTCCAGAAAGGAAGCCACAATAGATTTACATTCCAATCAAATCATAATGACTTTTGATCAAAATGGAGTTATTGGGCAAGTCCCAGCAGGGGTGAATTATTCAGGTCCTTTTTTTGGGACTCCTGATGGTGGTGCAGAATATATGGTTTGGAAGATTAGTGGTCTTACGGGATCAGTGAAGGCCTTTTCGGATTACGATCTTTATACTGGGGTTTTTGGATATAACAATGTAGCTGGATGGGGCGGCTTTTATTCAGGATTTGGATTAGTTCCAGAAATCACGGCTACCATGGAGCCAATTAATTGTATACCTTCTGTGTTGTCAGCAAGTGAAGGATTTGCATATTATCAGTGGTTTCTGAATGAGGAAGTTATACCAGGTGCAACACAAATGGAGTATGAAGCTACGGAGAGCGGGACTTATTATGTACTTGCTGGTATACTGAATTGTCCACCAGTGATATCGCCAAATATCAATTTGAGTGATCCTGATTTTCTAGTAGGAGGGGATGATATTACAACTTGTCCGGGTTCTGAGGTTCAATTGGAGGCCAGCTCAAGTGAAAATTCTACGACTTACACATGGATAAGTGATGGCGATGGATATTTTTCTGATCCAAATATTTTAGATCCAATCTATTTTCCTGGTGAAAGTGACAACGAATCGGGGCAGGTAATCCTATCTGTATCAGGAAATAATAACGGATGTTTTGATGAGGAGCAGGTTGTTGTGAGTTTGGTTGATGCAATACCTCCAGATGCCCTATGCGCTTCGGTTATTGTAGCCTTAGATTTTTACGGTATGGGTTCCATACTTCCTGAGGATATAGATGGTGGTTCTACGGATAATTGTTTATTGGCATCCATTTGGGCTGATCCAGAGGATTGCGTTTTTAATTGTGATGATGTTGGGGATAATTTAGTTGAACTACAGGTAAATGATCATGCTGGGAATCAATCCAGTTGTTTGGCCTTAGTTACGGTTGTGGACCTTTTGCCTTCAGTTGCCATTTGTAAAGACCTAGTTATTGAATTGGATGCATTTGGTTTTGCTGATGTAAGTGCCGAAGATATTGATTATGGTTCATTCGATAATTGTTCAATTTATTCAGTTACGATTGATGAAAATGAAAGTAATTTTACGTGTGATGATATTGGTCTAAATTTTGTAGACCTAGATATCACCGATAGTAGTTTTAATTTGACCTCTTGTGAATCGGAAATAGAAGTCGTCGATCTTCTTAATCCCGTGGCCAATTGTATAGATCTAGTGATCTATTTGGATGATGCTGGGAAGGCTGAAGTATTACCTACTGAAATTAATGGCAATTCAATAGATAATTGTGGTATTGCGGCTTATGAATTTGAAGATTTTGATGGTGCTTTTGATTGTACTGATGTAGGCTTGCAATATGTAGGTCTGCAGGTGATTGATCAAAGTGGTAATATTGGTATTTGTGTATCAAATGTAGAGGTAGTAGATACCTTGTTGGCTGTTTTGGATACTCCAGATGATATGGAGATATCCAGTGACTATTTCCTGGAGAGCATCCTTCCTGTTATTGAATCCAATACCTGTGCTGAATTGGATATTCACTTCGGAAGTCTTAATTATACCGATAATTGTTCCCCAATGATTGATCAAGATTGTACCTATACTTTAGATTCCTGCGGTATTGGTTTAGTGACGAGGGTTTGGTCTATTTCAGGAGAAAATGGAAGTCCTGCAAGTTTAGATACTCAATTCATAGAGATTTATCACGAGCCGGATTGGTCTATAAGTTTTCCGGAGGATATCGAGCATGATTGTGAAGATGGACAATCCTATGATTTTGGTGAACCTGAAATATTTACCTCAGGATACGAAATTATTCAAGTCTCTCATTTGGATTCTGTGAATACCAACTCTACAGATGCCTGCTATTCAATTGTGAGAACATGGACTGCAATCAATTGGTGTGCCTATCCGGATGAAGAACCAATTGTTCATTACCAGCAGGTTTATTTTTATGATAATGAAGCACCTGAGATACAGGTAGAAGACTTAATTATTGACTTACCTGCTGATGCTTGTACCGTAGATGTTGTTTTACCAGATCCGTATATGGATGATTGTTCTGATAGTTTAACCTTGGTAATAGATCACAACTTACCAGCTGGTGTTGGACCAGGTACTTATTTTGCTAATTATGAAGTATCTGATCCATGCGGTAATGTATCCAATGCGCAAATAGAAATAAGCGTTTATGATAATCATAGTCCTATTTTAGTACTTGAGGAAGAACTTAGCCGTAATATAAATTCCGTTGGCTTTGTAGAGGTGCTCGCCAGAGATTTTGATCAGGATTCCTATGATAATTGTGAGGAGCTGTATTTTAGCTTTTCTTCAGATCCTTCGGATAGTATTCGAATCTATGATTGTGATAGTTTAGGGGATTATGATTTAGCAATATGGGCATGGGATCAGTCAGGTAATGAGGCAATGGAAGAGGTAATCCTCCATGTGGAAGATGGATTTGATACTTGTCCTGATTTTTACAGACTCGAAGGAAGTATTTACACAGAAGAGGGTGATATGGTGCAATCAGTGGAAGTTGGGCTAAATGCTGAACCTTTTGTGTACGTTACGGATAATGATGGATTTTATACATTCTCTGTTTTAGAGGAGATGGATTATGAAGTAAGTCCATACCTGAATTCAGATATCACGAATGGTGTAACCGTGTATGATTTGGTGCTCATTAGTCAGCATATCCTTGGAATTAATTTGTTGGATTCTCCTTATAAGTTGATAGCTGCAGACGCCAATAATAATCAGCTTATTACTACTTTGGACTTAATCGCAATACGCAAAGTTATTCTTCAGATGGAAGAAGCATTTCCTAATAATACGAGCTGGAGGTTTGTGGATGCCCAGCATATCTTTCCAAATCCATATGCTCCCTGGGGCTTTCCTGAGACCATCAATTTTACCTTCTTGGAGGCTAACCATTTAGATTCAGATTTTATTGGCGTCAAAATCGGAGATGTAAATGGTTCTGTGCAGGCTAATGGGAATTAAAGCACTACCTGTTAAAATAATAGGAGTATCTGAGAATATTCTATTAATAAAATGTTAATTCTTATACTGTCTTGATGTATATTATTCGTAACTATATGTTTGTTAAATAGTTGTCGCTAATCAAACATTATTAAAGATGAAAAACACCAATCTCTTAGGATTCATAGCTTTGCTATGCCTGTCTTTTTCTTCCTATGGACAGGATTTTATGATGCAAGGCTGGTATTGGGATTATCCTAAGCCAGCAAACCCAAATGGCAACCCAACAACCGAATCTACTTTCGCAAAAACACTTAATACTCAAATTGCAGATCTTTCGTCTGCTGGCTTTACTTATGTATGGCTGCCACCTTTATCACGCTCCAGTTTTGGGCACAATTCTAACGGTTATGATCCTATGGATTTATTTGATCTTGGAGGTAATGGTCTAGGTGCTACTGGCTTTGGTTTTGAGCAAGATATCACCAACTTAATTAGCACTTTTAATGCTAACAACATCAAAGCGGTTGCTGATGTGGTTTATAATCACAGGGATGGTGGTTTACCAGAAGCAAATCCCGCGGTAGAAGCCTGGATTGAAAATCTTGATTATAATAAGGTGAATTCAGGAGATAATGCTTTCCCCTCAGATCGTTTTAGATGTATACTTCCTATCGGAGGTAACACGGGTAACGGAGTTGGAGACTATTATATTAAGGTAAGATCGAGGTCTTATCATCCTAATTATTTTAATAAGCCTTACAAGATTTACTCTGAGACCAATCTTGTAGGTTGGCAGAATGCAACTGATAATACAGAGTCAGAGCCGAATGGAGGTGGTGGTTGTGGTGAAGGTAATAATACTATTTATCTTGGAGTGAATACTCAAGCTTGGACAGATTCGGGTGGATGCTATTCAGATGAATTTAAACTTAGCTTGGATGCTTCTGATTTTGATTCCAATGGGGATACGCTCTATATCTATCTTACGAATGTAAATGGAGATTATTCGGATCATGATATTATTGATATTTGGACTGCAAATGGAAACATTGAATCTCAACTTATCTATCAGACCTACACTGATCATACTCAGCATGCTTCAGGACGTGGAGGAATGAACTATCTAGATTTTAAACCCAACGGAAATCCAACTCAATTGAATGGAGATTGGGATTGGTTATGGTTTTTTTATGACTATGACCAAGGACAACAATCTACTGTGGACACACTTACTGAGTGGACCAAGTGGTTGTGGAATGATATAGGTATTAGAGGATTCCGTATGGATGCGGTAAAGCATTTTCCAGAGTCCTTTGTAGGTGAATTAATGAATGATCTAAATAGTTCATCAATAAATCCAAGCATGGTCGTTGGGGAGTTTTATGACTCCAATGCTAGTTTACTTAAAAACTGGGTAGATGACGTTCGATCTCATATGAATACAGGAGCTGATAATGCTATCGATATAAGGATTTTTGATTTCGCTTTAAGGCAGTCTATTAAAGATGCATGTGATGCGTTTGGGTATGATACTCGAAATGTTTTCAATAGTGGTTTAGTAGATGATCAAGCTGCTTCAGGTTATAATGTTGTGACCTTTGTCAATAATCATGATTTCAGAGATGCTGGACAGTCTGTACAGAATGATCCAATGTTGGCATATGCTTATATACTTACTAATAATCAATTGGGTGTACCTTGTGTGTACTATCCCGATTATTTTGGAGTTGCTAGACCAAATGCACCTACGGTCGATTTGCATATAGATATTGATCAGTTGATGAATATTCATCAAAACCATATAGTGAACTCCTCCACAGTTCATTATCTGAATCGTTTTAATACGCCCTATTACTCTTATTATAATTCGACTAATGCCAGGGAAAATACTTCCCTAATTTATCAACTTACCGATAATCCAAATGGACAGGATGTTATAGTTGCTATAAATTTTGCAGGTGAAGAGCTTGATGTTTATCATGAGATTGACATGGCCAATGTCAATGCAAGTGCACCTACATTTACATTGATGAATGGGATAGATGAAGGAGAATTTGAGACTATTACCGCTAATGATGAATTACATATTGTCGTTCCAGCACGATCTTATTTGGTTTATTTGGAAGATAATGTTTCCAGAGCTCCACTTCCAGTTGAGTTAATCAACTTCGATGGAAAATTAGTAGATGAGAAGGTTTCTTTAGAATGGAATGTTGGTGTGGAAGTTGAGGTTCATAACTATGAGGTTCAGCGTTCTTTCGATGGTAAGGATTTTGTCTCCATGACTAGTGTTGATGCTAAAGGAGATGATTCAAACTATGACTTTATTGATGAACGTCTAGAAGGTTTACAGGGTAATATAAATTATCGATTAAAGATTAATGACCTGGATGGATCTATACAGTATTCTGACCAAATTCAGTTTAGTTTGGGAAGTGATCTAAATGATCTATCTGTTTATCCGACTGTGACTTCAGAGCAGATAAGCTTAAAGTCTGATTCAAAGGCATTTGTTACTATTGAAATTCTTGATGCAAATGGAGTTGTAGTCTTTTCCTCCGATAGTGTTAGGTTGTCTGAGGAGATTAATTTGGATACATCTGAGTTTAAACCAGGAGTATATCAATTGAGGGTGAAAAGCGATCAAGATGATATTGTCGTTCGATCATTTGTAAAGCACTGATGAAAAAAGGACTCCTCTAACAGGAGTCCTTTTTTATACAATATCGTATGCCGAAATATAAGTGGGTCTTTCTTGCAGTAAATGGTCTGTTTTAGAGCTTATGTTTTCTGCTCTGATATACAGGCTTGCAGGTTTGAAACTTAGTACCTTTTTTAGAGTTCCCATTTTTTTGATTTTGGATAATCGGTGCAAAAGAGGGCTTTTCGTATCGAACCAAAACATGGCTATAGAAGTCTTATATTCGTAGCAGACACCTTCTAATAGTTGGGTTAATTTTTGTTCATGACCATCTCTTACAATCATTCCTTCACAAGCTAGGAATCTGAAATCTTTTGGATTCATATGCCTTTTGAAGAAATTGATCTTGGGTAAATAATTCAGTAAGAATTTTCCGTACATCCCTGGTAGATTTAAGATCTTCCAGG
Source organism: Sphingobacteriales bacterium (assembly GCA_900299495.1). Taxonomy (GTDB): domain Bacteria; phylum Bacteroidota; class Bacteroidia; order Chitinophagales; family Saprospiraceae; genus AM-2324. Next base: position 114 of record OMKD01000128.1, on the reverse strand, counting down.
AGGTTGGTCTTACTTTAATCCCTGCGATCAATTGTCCATTTTCTTCGAGAATCCAATAGTCTTCCTTTAAGTTGATTAAATTTGGATGGTATAAACTGTGTTCAGAGTATTCTT
>OMKD01000127.1 GCA_900299495.1 Sphingobacteriales bacterium | reverse complement strand
CGGTAGTGTCGGAAGGACTAACACTAAAGCTACCTAAATTCGAAAATTGAACTTCCAGTATAATCAAGGTATCCATACCCATAGAACCTTCCTGAAATATCTCATATAAACCTTCCTCCGTAAACGATTCACCAAAAGCAAATAAGGTGTCTTCACAAATGAACATAAGAGAATCAATTTCAGTAGTATCCATAGCAAGCCCCTGATTTACATCAAGAGAAATTGCTTTCGCACTAGGTAAGTTGATTAAAAATAGGACATAAAGAAATCCTACTGTTAGTATTCGATTATTCAGATAACGCATAGTGTGTCAAGTCTTTTCATGGTATGAATTGCAAATTTATTTTATAAAAATTAATTTATAAGCAATTATCCCAACAGAATTTAAAAAACTCAATTACTTCTGCTCATTTACGAACCGAAGTGTTGAATCCTCACTAATTTTGCGAATTATTACTTCAGTACGTCTATTATACTGATGATCCGTATCAGAGCAATTTTGCCCGTCTGAACATGCATTTCTCAATTCTTCTTCTCCCTTTCCTATTGCTATAATTCTTGACTCATCTACACCTTTAGCAACAAGATATACCTTTGCAGAAGCAGCACGCTCTTCAGACAAATGAAGATTATATGCCTTTTTTCCTCTTGAGTCTGTATGAGCAACCAGATCGATTTCGATACTTGGGTGCGCATTCAATATACTTGCCAATGCATCTAGTTCTAAAGCGTCACCAGTACGAATTGCTGATTTATCAAAATCGTAGTATATATTCTCTAAAACGATAGTAACCCCCTCTTTTAGTGGCTCTGAGAGCAATTCATTGCTTGCAGGTTCTAACTCAATTGTTAAATCTAAATCTTTGATTTGCGATTCATCTGAACCAAAAGCAGGAAGAGAAATTTCCTGAGTTTCGTAATCTGAAGGAAGTGTCTTTAAGCTATACTTATACTGTTTTCTAAAACATAGTTCCACACGACCTTCAGCATCTGAATATACGATCTTTCTTGTGCGTTCTGTCTCATCCAAAACTTCAATTTGTATACCTTCCAAAACCGCTCCACTGTTTTTATCTTTCACATAGGCTGCCACTGGAATACACTCTGACTTTCGCATGGGCACTACAATTTCTTGCTGTACATCAGATCGAATAAATACATTTTCAATTGGGATTTCAACAGGATCATACCCCCTTGCTGCTACACTTAATATATAGTCTTTACTATTCAGGAGTGGTAAAAATGCTTTACCATCCTCATTAGTAATTTCATTCGGCTTCCCAATGGTGTATAATTCCTTTTTAAGCAGCTCAAAATTCAACTTTTCACCACTTGAATTATCTAAAGCAACCTCATATACATCCGGATTTTCAAATCCTCCGTCTGATTTCAAAGCGAAAAAACGCACTTCAGCATCCTCTATCAAAGACTGATCCTCCATATCGAAAACAAAGACCATTGACGGACTTTTAGCCTTTTCTTTTATAAAAGGAATACCTCCTTCAAAAGCAAATCGATATATATCATCTTTACCCATACTCGAATTTCGATTTGAAGAAAAGAATCCAAAATCTCCTGTTTCACTAACTAACAGGCCAAAATCATCCTCTGGCGAATTGAATGGTGTACCTAATGCTACTGATTTCCATTTGCCAGTCTCATTTAAATCAATCATGAACATGTCGAGTCCCCCAAGACTTTTCTTGTTATCAGAGGCATAAAACAAAAAGCCTGAATCATGCGCAAAAGGAAATGCTTCATTGAATTTGCTATTCACCTCTGGGCCTAAATTGACAGGATCAGACCAGCCATTTCGAGTCCATTCGACAAAGTAAAGATCATAACCACCTTTACCTCCAGGCATATTTGAGGAAAAATATAATCGCTTACCGTCCTTAGACAAACTTGGGTGTTGACAGGAATATTCATTAGAATTGAAAGGCAATTCTTCAATATTTTCCCAATCATATTCCCCCTTAGTTGCTCTGTAAATCTTAGTACCTACTTTCCCAGATGCATCTGTTGCCTGTACCCCATCTATATAGTTATTCCGAGTGAAGAACATCACATCACCATTCAAATTAAAAGAGCAAGGACCCTCATGGAGATCCGAATTTATTGTCCTCGAAAAGTTTGTAGGCTCTGTTGGCAGGTTGCTTCCATCCAAATCACTGTAATATAGGTCAAAAAAGGTTTCATTGATTGACTTATCAACATCTCCCCATTTCTTTCTCGAAGAAACAAAGACGATACCATTTTTATAAAAAGAAGGAGAGAAATCAAAACGCTCAGAATTAATAGCGGATGCATTATCTATACGTACCTGATTCCAATGGCTAGGTTTGTCATATTTATCATCGGATGTCTTGGATTTCACTTTATTTTCCTGAGCAAAAACATTCAGGCTCATGAATAATAAAAAGAAAAGACATCCTGAAAATCTTAGAACAATGTAAGACTTTGTCATTTAGTTTGATTTTGAACTTCAGAAGTTGTTTAATATACTTATATATAATTTTATATAACGCAACTAAGTCTCTTTGAAATACAAAAAACTAAAAATTTTATATAGAATTAACGATTAGACTTACATGAATCGAGGATTTCCGATTCGTTTACTCTCTTTTTTCAATGCTCTGTATTTAATCATAAGTTCAAAAGATCCCGCACTATAATTACTTATTGAACTCAAGGTGATATCATAGCTTACTGCTAACATCGTCTTAGGAGACAAGTAAGTACCAATGATGATATTTGCCGACTCTATAAGTCCAAAATTGAGTCCTCCATTTCTATAAGTAGCTCCTAAATATAATTTGTCCTCAATATTGTACATTAAGTTGAGCTCCAGATTCAAATAAGCTTCTGAAACATAACGCACCAATAGATTTGGTTGAAGAGAACTTCCTTTTTTCAGATCGAAATTTGCACCTCCCATAAAGTAAAAGTGTCTTACTCCCTGGCTAAGCCCTGATTCCTCTGGTATAAACTCTATATTTTCTTCAATCATACCCGGAACAGAAAAGCCCATATAAAAATTCTCTGCACTAAAATATGCTCCAAGACCTACGTTGAACAAAAATTTATTTTGAAATCCTCCAGGGATACTAAGATCTTCACCCAAAGGATGTATAGAAACTAATCGCTCATCAGAATAATCCACTCCATACGAATTGAGATCCAGGTTAAGACCCATAAGCATTGAACTACCTCTCCCGAATCGAAGGCGATATCCATATATAGCACTAACCGTTTGTTCAGATGTGATTCCCGCTTTAAAGTTACTGATCGTCAATCCTCCGCCTACTCGATTATTCAGGAAGGGCATAGAAAAACTGACTTTTTGCATATTGGGTGCACCATCTACCCCCAACCACTGAGCACGCACCTGAGCGACTACAACTGGTGATTTCTCTTCAACTACAAACCCAGGGTTGTAATACAACTTGTTCATCATAAAATTTGATGTCAAGGACTCCTGCTGAGCAAAAGCCCCTAAGCAGATCAGGCAATAAATTGCTGTTAATATCTTCTTCATATGCTCTTACTTTATCGTTGAATATGTAAAAAACCAATGACCTCCTCTGAATCAGGAGAAAATCTGACTACGTAATAATAGGTCCCAGTTGGCAACAAATCGGCCTTCCAATCATTTTCATAACCTTCAGCCTCGAACACCTTATCTCCCCATATATTAAATATCTGAACTGTATTTTCTGGAAAATTAGGTAAACATGGAATGATAAATTCATCATTAAATCCGTCATCATTCGGTGTAATAATATTAGGAATAAAATCACACTCTGAGTTTTCTCCAATGTTTATGCGAACGGTTCCTATACTGCTATTCCCACATTGTTTACTAATCATCTCGTATTTGAATGAATCTAGCCCAACATGATTTTGATCAGAGAAATAACGAAAAGTATTCTGCTCAAGAATCACCACACCATGTTTTGGCTCTGTGACAATAACAAGCTCATCCAAGTCCGTATCTGCATTAAAATCGTTTACCAGAACATCAATCAATACATTAGTACCAGCAAACTCTAGAAATACATTATCATCGACAGCTGTAGGAGTAAATGTATAGTCAACAATAAGTTCTTCCCTGTACGCCTCCCCGCAAATACCATTTAGAAATTCATAATAAAAGATATTCTGTCCTTCCACCATGTTATGTGCAGTAGTGTTGTGTAGATTCTCATTGTCAAAGACAATATTAGGATCCGGAGAACTCCACAAGCCAACATAATCCATAGGCTCAATCCCATTTAGCATATGCGAGCCATCTCCACAATCAGAAACAAAATTCTCCTCAACCATTGGAAAATCATTCAAAAGTCTGGCATTTAATGTATCTGAAGATGCTCCACATCCATAATCAGGAAACTCCCAAATGAACACTAACTCCGTTTGATTACCGAACATACCTACACTCGTAAAATGAGAATTCGGAGAAGCAAATTCAGCATCTTGACCATTTGGCTGAGTCCAATATCCAGGTTCTCCTATATTTTCAGAGGGATTTGCTGTGATAAACAACGATTCTAATAAACAAGTATCAATATCCGATCTAGTCATCGCCTCCTGCTCAATGGCTATATAAAGAGATACTGTATCCTGACTATAATCTTCACAGGCCCCATAGCTAAGACTCCATACAAAATCATAATACTCCCGTGAATCTAATCCAGTTACTCTAGTATTAGGAGATTGTGCATTTACAAATATTGGATCTATTGAGTTTACCGAAGACCACATTCCAGAAAGGCCATCTTGTATTACATTTGTCGCTATCAAATTAAATGAATCCTGACTCTCGCAGTATCTAAATATCTCTGGATCAATATTTGCGTTTATTATAGGCTCACTAAAAACAGAAATCTCTAAGAAAGAAGTGTCTTCAGTAAAGCAGCCATCAAGAGATCCCAATAATTCAAATGAATATACCTCTTCGCTCATAGGAGGCAATGAATTAATAGGAATAGCCCAATTAGTAGGGCCTGGAGATCCGTTAAAATCGCTGAATATTAAATCATTTACCCATAAAGCATAGTCTATTCCTGGTTGAGCATTTTCAAGAGATAAATCGATAGGTTCCGTAGCTAAGCAAATAGAATCAAATGGAGTTTGTAAGTCTACTAATTCAGGTAAAGGTTTCACAAATACCGAAACACTATCTATATCAGATTCGCAACCATCTTGCACGTACTTATACATATAGAAATACAAACCACTAACAGATTGAACATCAGATATTTGACAAGTATTATTTTGAATATCACCATCAGGAAGTTCCCAGCTTAAAACACCAGAAGAAGGAAAATTAAAACAATTTATCATAGATAATTCTATAGCAGAATTAGCACAAACTGAATTCTCATAATCAACCTCAAGTTCAGGCAAATAAATAACCTCATATTCCCTTAAAGCAGAAAATCCTGATACACAACCTTCATCAGTAACGTACTGAACTTTTACCGTACCAAAATCAAAATTACTGATATCTATAAGCTGCAGATTAAGCTGTGCCGTATTCAACACAAGTTCTCCTTCCCCAAAATTCCAGTTGTATTGGGAAATATTTATAAAATTATTTGTTTGAAAAAGTACCGTATCCCCCTCACAGAATACATAATCTTCAACCTGAGTAAATGGAGCATTAGGAATCTCTAATTCTAAGGGTATCTCAAGAAAAACAGACATTGTATCTCTACAATTTGTCGAAGGATCTATTAATTCTAAAGTATATACACCGGTATATTCTTCCCCCGGATTTTGAATAATTAGTTCAGGGTCTGAACTAGTCAAATCGTCAAAACTCCATTCCTGATCTAAATTATCTGATGGATCACTTTCGTAAGATACAATAAGTTCAAAATTAGGTCCTGGATAACAATCGGGTACATTATCATTTATAACTAATACTTCAGGATTCTCATTAATAACTAACCCCAAAGTATCATAGTTTATACAACCAGGAAAGCCACTATTGACCTCAAGAATGTAATCCCCTGAAACAGGATTAGTTATTGGAACAGTAAATCCATTCTCCTCTGTCCCGTCGGGCAGCGCCCATGTGTAATTTAGTCCCGGCTGTAGACTAGCCTCCAAGTCATAGGTATTCTGTGAAGAACAAATTTCATCAGCTGATATGATTTCAGCTACTGGATCCGGATTTATAGTTAAACCTATAGCATTTGATGGATCTGACTGACATCCATTCCCTATTGACACTGCAAAATAATTGCCCGCATCCGATAATTCTACAGGATTCAATGTATAGATCTCGTCTGCTGATACAAAAAGATTAGTATTATCTCCGATAATCTCAAATGAAGTTACTCCCGTCAAGTCCCCACTTATCTCAAAGCCTATCTCAGCACCTTCGCAGACTAAAGTATTGTCTATATTTAAAATTGGTGTTGCAGGTTTCTCAAGTAAATCTACAGATAACTCTAATGGAGTAATGGCACAAGAAGTAAGGTTTTCATCATACACCTGTAATACTATCGTGATAATACCCGCCGTATTTGGACTATAATCTTCAATCGTAACAGATGCTCCAGTAGTTCCTGAAGGAATACCTGGTCCTGTCCATTCATATACCCAATTGGGGTTGTTACTCGTTTGTACAACTGCCAATTCAAGATCATCAAATTCACAAAGTTGGATAAGCTCATCCTGCAAGGTTACAAGGGGTTGGCTAACAATTTCCAGGCAATAGGTAAACATGGAAATCTCTGAGCAACAGTCTGTAAAAACCTTAACATAGTAGCAATGCTCCCCTGGTTCTAATTCATCTCCTAAATTCAAGGTTGGTGAACTAGTCGTTGAAATAGAATCACCTAATCCTATTTCATCTCCCTCGTACCATACATAGGTCACATCTGAAACTCCTGCATAATTTAAAACACTTAGATCTATATTAGCTCCTTCACAAATTAATCCGGTAATTGAAGCTTGAATCTCAGGGATTTCCAAATCAGAAACACTTACGCTAAACGTGGAAGTCTTTGTACAGGAATTTGGTCCTGTCACCACTAAGGAATAAACCCCATTATAATCCACTCCGTCCGTAATTGGAATCGCTGGATTTGTACCTATTGCTATTGTCTCACCAATGGGATTAATCCACTCAAAACTCAAAAGATTTGTATTTGGTCCTGATACATTTGACATTAAGAACAAACTATCCCCTAAACAGACATTAACTACGTTTAACAGGGTATCTCCATCACATATTGCGGCATATACCGGATCCAATGGTGTTTCCTGAATCACAAGTTCACTAGTACATGATGCCGTATTTCCAGATTCATCTGTTCCTGTCAAAGTAATTATTACCGAGCCATTGCTTGCATCTGAACAATTTATCTCTGCTGGCGATATATGCAAAGTACTCAAAGCACAATTATCAAAACTACCATTGTCAAACGGACTTACATCCAGGGGCATTGGTACAAGATCAAGACTATTAAATGATATATTCGTAAAAGGAACACAGTTCATTACAGGATTGATAGTATCTGTAACTTCAATCAGATATGAACAGGTGTCTGCGTTTCCATAAGCGTCTGTAGCAGTGTAAAACACGGTATTTTCTCCTGCATTAAATATTGTGGAGTACGCTTGACTGATATCATCAATAACTGTATTCGAAATCCCTAAGTCTGGTATAAAATATGATAAGTCCCAAGTGCTATAGCTTAAAGCTGCTGACAACTCAGAAACAGAATCAATTTGCACTCCATTTATCAATAAAAGAGAGTCGCAAGGGTTAATGCCATTTGCATCACTGCCTGGTATAAATGGATTATTTGAAATCAATTGAAGAGTAAGAATACCTCCACTTAGGTTTGATTGAATAATATTTTCATCAATAGGTAATTCAATAAAGGATGCTTCCGAACAAGAACCTGAAGTTACATTTGTTCCACCTATTTCGGTTGTTCCTATTATTGACCCATCCGTTGTCATAACAGTAAAGTATTCTCCAGCTTGGTCAACATCTCCCAATAGATTTATCTGAAGATTAGCTGTACCTGTTTGGTTAGAGGATATTCCTTCAAAACTTATCAAAACAGTATCCGCTACGTATACCCCGAGATTTGAATTAAGCGTATATGGAATGAACTGATTATCGCTACTAACGATATTCAATATTCCTGGGCTACAATTGTCCTCAATATTAAGAGGTAAGTCTAAAACTGTCTCTATTTGACAACTGTCCGCAGGTAAAAATACTTCTTTGTTGGGCGCACAACTTAGCGTTGGAGCCTCTGTATCAATTATTTCTATAGTGTTTGTGCAAGTTGTAACATTTGCAACACAATCTTCGACTCTAAAGCTTACTGTATGCATTCCTACCTCAAAAAATGCACTGCCAATTCCTGAAGCATCGATTAACTCATAATCCATATTATTCAAGGAAAAAGAATAACTTAAGTCCTCGCTGAAAGTAGCATTATAATTCAATGAAATACTGGCAGTTGGCTGAACAGGGCATATCGGATTTATTCCATCGATAAGGTTAGCTGGAATATTGGGTTGCAAGGTAATCTGGATCGTTCCATCAATGGCCCAATCTATGTATTGGAGCATTGGAATAGTGAGCTGTGTTAAAGAGGTACCACATTGCATATCTGCAGCTGCAGTAATCCCTAATTGGGTGCCGTCCTCACCTAGTATAGTCATAAATTCCTCAGGGCCTTCAGCATCCACATTTTCAAGTAAGATCTCAAGGGTAATATCACTAGTAGGACTTACACTAGTATTAGGAACAGCTATAGAAAAAGCTAAATCAAAAAGTATAGATTGTGGATCACCATTGGATAGCAAATTTTCAAGCTGCGACACATTTATGATCGTATCTCTTGATTGACATTCGTCCATGGCAAATGGAGCAGGCAAATTTACAGTTGCACCACAAATACCAGGTTCAGCAATCTCAACAATATCTTCACCACAAAATGTAATAATCGGCTCCTCGGTATCTGTTAAGATAAAATTCCTTGTAAACAATCTTTGATTGCCACATTCATCCTCTACAACAAAGTCTATAGATTGATCTAGCAAGACTCCAGCAGTAATATCACAAGAAAATGCATCCAATATGGCAGGGTTAGAAGTACCAGAATTAAATACCGCCCACGTTAAATCCTGAGCTTGACTACAGGCGTCAGCCGCTGTAGCTCCAGCGTGATTATTAATCCAAGCTTGAAAAATAGAATCTAAATTTACTCCTGAGGTACAGGATACCGTCAAATCCGACCCTGCGGTTGTAATTATAGGAGCAATAGAATCTGTAACAAAAATCCAGACCTTTGTACTATCTCTATTTGAACATTCATCTTCCACGAAAAAAGTGCGTTCTATTTCATAGGTATTAGTACATGTTTGATTAATTATTAAATCTATAGTGTCTGTATTAAAACCAGTACACTCATCTGTTAGGTCAAAAGGTCCTACTATAGCATCCAATGAATCCAATTGATTGCATTGTAGGTAAATACTATCAATCAATGGATCTGTAAATAAAGGAGCCAATGTGTCTATAATTTGTATGTGCTGTGTATCCAGAGCAATATTTTGACAACTATCAGAAACTGTCCAGATTCTTGTCAACAAATATAAATCTGGACAATTTAAAGTATCAAATACATCCTGGTACTGAACTTCAAATACACCAGAACATTCATCAAAAATAGTGGAAGGGCTGCCTAAAGAGGAAGGATCCATATCCGTACCACAATTAACTAATGTATCCAATGGACTATTAAATACAGGTGGTAAATCATCCACTATGGTAATCATCTGAGAATCTACAGTTACATTTCCACAAGAATCAATTAATGTCCAATATCTTTTGTATGTAAGATCATTGGAGCAGCTACCACTTGTAATCTGAGATGAAGTATCAATAGAAAAGTTTGATGAGCCGCAATTATCATAACTATCAGTTAGCCCAATAGCTAATAAGGCGTCTAAATCATCGATACAATTAATGATGGTATCATTTGGAACAATCGCCGTAGGAGCTACTGTATCAGTGCCCATAAAAACGGTCTGAATCAATGTATCCTGATTCCCATAGAAATCTACTGCATAAATATAACTAGTAACCTCAATTTGAGCAGTTCCACAATTGTACTCGGGCAAAGTCTGTAAGGGATCATAGATCAGAACTGTTCCTCCGGCTACATCACAATTATCCTCAACAATATAACTCGACAATTCTGGTAATTCGTTTTCACATAGCAGGTAGACAGTATCTCTTTCCAGTTGAAGCACAGGAGGAATGGTATCTAAGAAAAATACTTGAAAAACAAACAAACTGTCATTGTTCTGATCATCTTCATACCGGAAATAAACATCTATAGTGTCTTGCCCAATAATAATATCATTCAATGCATAGCCTGTAAGACCTGTATCTAATGAATCTACAGTAATTACAGCTCCCGGAACGGTAGAACTGACAGTGGGCAAAACACCACCCAAATCAAAAATATCTGAGCAATTTGAATCCAAATAAAACTCAGTAAATCCCATATATTCAATAGAGAATTGAGCTTTCAGTGAATTGAAAGTCATACTTACCAGTAAGAGTAGTACTAATAGAAATCGATTTTGGACACTCATGTATATCAATCTAAACGAGATTCACAAAAATGTGAATACTCGGCCATTCCACGTTATAAGAACTAGGTATAAATATTACTTCTATTTTTCAGAAAGTAAATAAATTCTGCTTCAGTAAATGCCTCCAGCTTTACACATTAGGTTGCAAAAGGGATCCTTTAAAAATCAAATACCGATTTTTGGTTAGGACAATTTTGGCGAGATAGTTTGATGTGACTCTCTATACTTATTTCTTCTTTGCGTAAGGATCCTTACGCCCTACCAGCTTCTTATCTTCAACATTATCATTCAGATAGGTATTGAGCTGATCAATTTCCTGATTCAGCTCCACCTGCCCAAACTTATTTATACGAATTTGAAAACCTGATTTTTTCTTCTCGTCTTCTTTAATATCGTCCTTTTTCATGTTGGGAATTTTTCTTGGCAAAAAATTATTTTAACCAGCTTTAATGCCATCAAAGGCAGTATAGGCTGTTGTCATTCTTTCTTTAACCTCATCTTTTCCAAGAAGCTCCATCATCTCAAAAACTCCAGGACCTTTCATGGTCCCTGCCATCCCGATTCTTAGGAAAGGAAGTACATTTCCGAAACCAAGTTCATATTTGGCCATAAAGGTTTTTATGCTGGTTTCGATAGAAGCCGATTCGAAATTCTCTAGACTTAACAAGTCTTCCAGTAGCTCTTCAAACATTGGTCTTTGCTCTGGTTTCCATTTTTTTCGAATTGGTTTCTCTTCATAATTACGAACTTTTTCAAACAAATAATAACCAACTTCAAGAAAATCAGGCAAAAACTGCACTCTTTCTTTCATCAAATCGATACATTTTGACAAATATTCATCTGTACAATCGATTTGCTTTGCATCTGCTAAAGGCCTCACAAGCCCAAGTAATGTGTTCGTATCACTGTTAATGATATATTGCTGATTGAACCATTTTGCCTTGTCAAAATCAAACCTTGCTCCACCTTTGCTCACTTTATTAAGATCAAAAGCTTGTATTAAATCATCCAGTCTGAAAAATTCTTCTTCTGTTCCAGGATTCCACCCCAAAAAGGCAAGGAAATTCAAAACTGCCTCCGGAAGGAATCCGAACTCTCTGAACCCTTTGAATGAATCTTCTTCTTTTTCTGAATCCCAAGAAAGAGGGAATACAGGAATACCCAGTTTTGCTCCATCTCTCTTACTTAATTTACCGTTACCTGTAGGCTTTAGGATTAGAGGCAAGTGCGCAAATTGAGGCATAGCATCCTCCCAACCTAAAAATTTATACAATAAAACGTGATGTGCTGTAGAAGGTAACCATTCTTCTCCACGAATCACATGTGTTATTTTCATTAGATAATCATCCACAACATTAGCTAGGTGATAGGTTGGCATACCGTCAGCCTTAAGCATTACCTTATCATCCAATTCATTAGAGCTAAACTTAACGTCCGAGCGAATAATATCATTGAAAGCCACTGTTTCGTCTGTTGGAACCATAAGACGAATAGTATATGGCGTCCCATACTCCAGCATACGCTTAACTTCATCTGCATCAATAGTTAAACTATTGCGCATCTCCTTACGAACAGAATGATCATATTTGAAATTATGATTTCCCTTTGCTTTCTCTGCATTTCTTCGCTCATCCAGCTCTTCAGGAGTATCAAAGGCATAATAAGCGTGACCATTCTCCACTAGCTTTATTGCATATTCTTTATACATGGATTCACGCTCAGACTGACGATAAGGTCCATAATCTCCACCTACACCAGGTCCTTCATCCAGTCTAATATCTAACCAAGACAAGGCTTCCAGAATATAATCCTCTGCACCAGGCACGTAGCGTGTTTGGTCGGTATCTTCAATTCTTAAAATAAAAGTACCTCCCAATTTTTTTGCAAGTAAGTAGTTATATAAAGCAGTACGAACACCGCCAATATGTAGCGCTCCCGTAGGACTTGGAGCAAAACGAACTCTACAGTTTTCCATTGTATAATAATTATTTAAAAGCAAAGCAGCGAAATTTCACTAACTTGCGTTATTAAATTGTAGCACAAAAATAAATTCTTTTTTGGGCATAAAAAATTTAATAACAATACTCCGACTATAAATAAATGTATTTAGTAAAAACGCCCAGACTTATTCAGAATCTGTTTCCCAATTTCAAATGGTCGATTCCCGTTTCTGAGAAAAAGGTTTTCTTAACCTTTGATGACGGACCAATCCCAGAAGTAACACCTTGGGTATTGGATCTTTTAAAAGAATATAATTTTAAAGCTAGCTTCTTTTGTGTTGGTGAAAACGTGCTTAAACATTCGGAAATCTATGACAGAATACTGGATGAGGGTCACACTATAGGTAATCATACCTATAACCACCTGAATGGCTGGACTACTGAAAATATTAAATACTTCCACAACATTAGAAGATGTGCGCACCTAGTGAACAGTAACTTGTTCAGACCTCCATATGGAAGAATTAAACCTAAACAGGCTCAATTTATTCAAAGACATTATGATATCATCATGTGGTCCTTGTTGAGTGGAGATTTTGATCCAGCCTTGAGTAAGGAAATGTGTCTTCAGAATGTGGTCTCCAATATCCAACCAGGAGCTATTATTGTATTTCATGATAGCCTAAAGGCTTTGGAAAAATTGAAGTACGTTTTACCTAAAACATTAGAAAGTCTAAAGTTGATGGGATTCACTTCAGATCGAATTATTTCTACAAGAAAAGAACAGACAATAATTAAAACCGCATAAAAAAGGGAGTTGAAATTCAACTCCCTTTTTATTTAGGACAATAGCTCCTTAACAATTTTGCTAAGTACTGCTCCATCTGCCTTACCGGCCAATTCTTTAGAGGAAGCGCCCATTACTTTACCCATATCTTTCATAGAGCTTGCACCCAAAGCTTCTATCTTTGCTTGAACAAAGGTTCTCAATTCATCTTCACTCATCTGCTTAGGCAGGTAATTCATAATTACATCTACTTCTTCCTGTTCAGCAGCAGCTAAATCCGTTCTAGACTGCTCGGTAAAGATTTTTATAGATTCGTTACGTTGCTTTACCAATTTTTGCAACATCTTAATTTCATCTGCTTCCGATAGTTCATTTCCAGAACCATCTGTTTTAGCTAACAAAAATGCTTGTTTGATAGCTCTTAGTCCTCTTAAGGCAGCTTTGTCTTTTGCTTTCATAGCAGCCTTAATATCTGTCATTATTTGTGCTTCTAGTCCCATATCAATCTTTAGGATTAATTATTTTCAAGTATAAGTTTAGTCAAATCCGAAAACTCTTCTACACTAAGCATCTCTGGTCTTTTTGAAAATACCGGTTCAGAAAGAATTTCTTTGTTCTTGACCATTCCTTTCAATGTATTTCTCAGCATTTTACGTCGCTGACTGAAAGATAACTTAACAATAGTACGGAAAGTTTTATAACTACACTCTATTCTTGGCGTTTCTCTTCTCTTCAAGCGAATTACAGCTGATTCTACCTTTGGTGGAGGGTTAAACGATCCTTTCTTCACCTTAAATAAGAATTCGACATCAAAGAATGCCTGAGTAAGAACACTAATTACTCCGTAGGTTTTGGATCCTTCCTTTGTAGCTACTCGTTCTGCCATTTCCAATTGAAACATACCAACCATTTCCGGAATAATATCCATATGATCGATAGTCTTGAAAATAATTTGTGAACTAATATTATAAGGAAAGTTACCAATCAGGCAGAAAGGATCACCATTGTACACTTTAAAAAGGTTAACCTTCAAAAAGTCCTCAAAAATTATGCGCTCTTTAAGTGTAGGAAAATGTTCTGAAATATAAGCGACCATGTCCCTATCCGCCTCAACAACTTTAAGTTCGTAATCCTTTTCGATTAAAAACTTGGTAAGCATACCCATACCTGGACCTATCTCCAAAACCTTACCCGTCTCTGCAGTCAGCTTTAAGCTTTCAGCTATATTGGATGCAATTGAATCCTGCACTAAAAAATGTTGTCCAAATGATTTCTTCGCCTTCAAGCTCATGTTTTTATAAATTAAATCCTCACAAAGGTATAATTACTTACAATATAAATTAAGTATATTGTTAGTTCGGGGTAGAGTAAATTTCAATTGTCCTGTAAATAAACTTTGGAATTATTTACTGCTGAATATACTTAACTATAATACATTGTATAATTACTAAATGTATGAGAATGAAAAAAGTCAAGGTTGGAATAACTATTGGAGATATTAATGGTATTGGTCTGGAAGTCATTTTGAAAACGCTAAGCAACCCAATGGTCTCAAAGAATATAACTCCAGTTATTTACGGTTCTACAAAAGTTGTTTCCTATCATAAGAACATCATAAATGACATAAACATCTCATACCAATCAGTAAAATCCACGAACAGGCTATACGAAGACAAAATAAACATCTTCAATTGTTGGCAGGAGAATGTTAACATCAATCTGGGAACACTCAATGAAGATGGTGGAAAGTATGCTATGCTTTCTCTGGAACATGCCGTTAAAGACATTAAAGAAGGTAATATCGATGTTATCGTTACCGCTCCGATAAATAAAAAGGCTATGCAACTAGCCGGATTTCAATACCCAGGACATACCGAGTATTTTGCTGATCAATTCCAAGATAATCAACAATTAATGTTGATGACCTCAGAAGGTCTTAAGGTTGGCTTAGTAACCAATCATCTTCCTCTTTCTCAGGTAGCACAAAACATTAAAAAAGAAACAATCCTCAAGAAACTTAAGATCATGAATGAAAGTCTTAAGATGGATTTTGGCTTTGAAAGACCCACCATAGCTGTTTTGGGATTAAATCCACACGCAGGAGATGAAGGAAGCATAGGTAATGAAGAAATAGAAATCATCCGTCCGGCGATAGTAGAAGCCAAAAAGCAAAACATGTTAGTGATGGGACCTTTCCCTGCTGATGGATTCTTTGGCTCAGGCAAATTCAGGAATTTTGATGGTATTTTAGCCATGTATCACGACCAAGGGCTTGTTCCATTCAAAACGCTTAGCTTTAATAATAGCACTAATTTTACAGCAGGTCTTCCTGTTATTAGAACTTCACCTGATCATGGGACCGGATTTGACATTGCAGGACAGGATATGGCCGACCCAAGTTCGTTCCGCTATGCAATATTCAAAGCGATAGATATTCACAGATCAAGAGTTCAATTCAAAGAGGACTCAGCGAATCCGCTTAAAAAATCAAATATCAAGGCTGATATGGAGAACAAAAACGAGTTAAAAGACCTTCCACAGAATTAATGCTATCAAAACTATACTTCATGTATCCTTTTTTTTCATGCTAATCGACTAATTTTTTTATATTTGTCGATATTTTATTCTGTAACATCCTATTGTAAATAATTCTTGTACATGGAAAAAACAAGATACACTGACCTAGAGCTGGCTGAGTTTGAATCATTGATTGATAAAAAGCTGGAAGAAGCATATAAACTTTACGATTTTTATAAAAACCAACTTCAGGATAAAAGTCTAAGTGGAGATGCCAAACTTAGGGGCTACGACAATAGCGCCGAGACCTTCGAAACGGAGAATATCAATATGCTTGCTGCAAGGCAGTCGAAGTACATTAAGCACCTTGAAAACGCAAAGCAAAGAATAATTAATAAGGTTTACGGTATTTGCAGAGAAACTGGAAAGTTGATTTCCAAAGAAAGACTAATGGCTGTACCTCACGCCACTTTAAGCATAGAAGCAAAAAAATCTCACTAACTGACTTTCTTAGATAAAACTTCTTCTATTATTTACTTAATTTGGAGCTTTTGAACATCTCCATTACAAGTTTGTCTGATTTGTCTAATCGGAGGTATACAAATTCAATAACGATTAAATGAATAATATTACTAAAAAGTCGTTGATCCTTATTCTCGTTGTTCTTTTAATTGATCAATTACTTAAGATTTATATAAAAACGAATTATACATACAATCAAATCACCTTTCTATTAGGTCTTGATTGGGCTAGACTTCATTTTGTAGAAAACAAAGGCATGGCGTTTGGATGGGAGATAGACTGGACCTATGGAAAACTACTTTTAAGTCTCTTCCGAATAGTAGCAATAAGTCTGCTTTTTGTCTACATCAAACAACTAATAAAAGAAGGTTTTGGATTCAGATTGGTTTCCTGTTTCGTACTTATACTCGCTGGTGCAATAGGAAACATGATAGACTCAGCCTTCTACGGGCTAATCTTTAATGAATCTCTTTTTTCTGAACCTGCACAATGGACCATAGGAAACCCCGACGTTTCAGGCTATGCAGGATTTCTCCACGGTAGAGTAGTGGATATGTTTCACTTTCCTATAATAAATGGAGCTGCTCCCGATTGGATGCCTTTCATTGGTGGTGAACATGTAGAATTCTTCAAACCTATTTTCAATGTTGCAGATGCTGCAATTTCAATAGGTGTGTTCAACTTGATAGCGTTTAATTTCAACTACTTCAAGTCACATGAAGAACCAAAAGGAACAGAGGAGACTACAACCTCCCAAGAGGAAGCCTCCGAATAATTCCTTAGGTTTCACTTGAATATTATTCAGCTAAAAAACGATCGATGGCTTCGATTGACTGATTAACTCTATCATAGTTTATCTCATAATAGATAAACTTACCATCTCGTTGAGTATCAACAACACCAGCTTTTCTTAGGATTCTAAGATGCTGAGAAGTGATTGACTGTTCAAGATTAAGGGTATTGTATATCTTATTAACATTTATCTTCTCATTCTGATCAATAAACTCCAGGATTTGCATCCTTAGCTTGTGATTGATCGCTCGAAGAATTTCAGCAGCGTCTTGTAGTTTATCGTTGTCAATATTTACTTTTGACTTTCTCATGGGTGTCTCCTTTTAGAATTTCTATAAATAGTACATATTAAATACCTAATGGTATGGATTTATTATATATACACTAATAAATCACAGACGTAGATATGTTAACAAATTGATAATGGTGGGTTGTGTAGAATTGCGAAAAGACTCTTAGGGAAACTAGAACAATGCTATGGATTTGTTTGGATTAATTCTGATTAGTCGTTTATATCGTCTACAAAAGAAGAGATCTGTACTAATCTATCTTTGTCCAAAGAATAGTAAATAAACTTACCATTCCTTTCTGTTACTACTACCTGAGCTCTTCTTAAAATAGCCAGATGTTGAGAAGCAACTGATTGTTCCAGTCTTAGCTTAATGTAAATGTCTGTAACAGTCATCTTGTCATTTTCCTCCAATAACTGAATGATCTGTTGTCTGCGGTCATGATTAATAGCCCTCAGGACTAATACCGCTTTTCGAACTTCATTGTAGTCAATAGGGATATCTTTCTTCCCTTTTTTCAAGACTACAAAATCGTCTTTCTGTTTTCCCATAATAGTTGTGTTTATAGCAATCTCATTAGTAAAGTAGCTCCGATAACAATTATTACTTATGCGAATAAATTTGCTATCTGTATTTAAGCTATAAACAAAATAATAATTTTTTTACCTTAAATGTGGGCAATCATTAATATTATTTTTTCATATTGTATTGTATTTTGCTTTTTTTCGAGCTAAAAGAATTACTAGGTCGGGTGTAATGCAAATATTAGTGAAAGAAATATTTGTATTGCTTAGAAATACTTCTTTTTAGATGCTACGATATTAGGTGGCTTTAGATAGAAAGGTATAGTATATGCGACATTTTCAAAGCTTCCTGCCTGATATTTAGACCAGCTTAAAACAGCCATTTGTGCTGCCTCCATTTCACATTGAATAAAGTGAAATTCTGCTCCTTTCAATTGCAACTTAGCCTTCTCAGCAGCATCCCCAATAATAAGTATATTTTTTTTTGTTGAAATCTTTTTTTTCAATGCTTCCTCTTCTAGAATAAAAGATTGAGCATCAGTAAGAGTAGAACCATCAGAATCAAAGGTTTCCATATACACCTCATCCCTTCGTGCATCAATCATTGGAATAACACAATCATAACTATCCCCTGATCCCAATATTTTGAACTGTTCAAAGAGAATTTCAAAAGAAGAATGAGCAATCATTTTAATGTCCAATCCAAAGCACAAGCCCTTAGCCACAGAATATCCAACACGAAGTGCAGTATACGACCCAGGCCCTGAATTAACTGCAACAGCATCCAACTCATTAAGACTCATATCACACTGTTTCAATAGTTCTTCAATCAACGAGGTAAGATCTCTTGCATGTGTAAATGTTTCTTCAGCCAGCACTGAACCAATTATTTGATCTGATGAAGAAACTGCTACTGAACAGATTTTAGAAGAGGTTTCTATGTTAAGAATGTTCGCCATTATTTTTGGTATTCTACTTTTACAAAGACCTATCCTTTACCGATAAATCTTATATTTGCCTTGCTTTTTGTCTAAAAGCCACAAATTTAACGGACAAAATCCTAAAAATAAGCTTAATATGCTCGATAAATTAGAGGAAATATATTCAAGATACCTGAACCTTGAAGAACAGATGTCTGATCCGGAGATCATTTCTGACATGAATAAGTATAAGAAGATCAGTCAGTCTTACAAGGAACTAAAGGAAATTGTTGAAGCATATAAAATCTACAAAGAGACTGTAGAAGGAATAGAAGCTGCCCAGGAAATGCTTAAAGAGGACGATCCTGAAATGCAGGAGATGGCAAAAGAAGAGCTTTCTACCTTAAAGAAAAAAGAAGTTGAACTAAACGAAGAAATCAAATATCTTCTAATTCCTAAGGACCCAGAAGATTCTAAAGATGTAATTTTCGAAATACGCTCAGGAACTGGCGGTGATGAGGCAAGTATCTTTGCAGGTGATCTATATAGAATGTATTCCAAATACTTTGAAATTAGAGGGTTTAAAACGGAAGTTGTCAGTATAAATGAAGGTACTGTAGGAGGTTACAGTAAGATCGTTATAGAAGTAAATGGAGAAAATGTATATGGAACTCTAAAATTCGAATCTGGTGCTCACCGTGTACAGCGCGTTCCAAAAACTGAATCTCAGGGTAGAGTACATACCTCTGCTGCGACAGTAGTTGTTATGCCTAAACTGGAAATGGAAGATATTAATATCAATAAGGCTGACCTTAAAGTAGATACCTTTAGATCGAGTGGAGCAGGAGGGCAGCACGTAAACAAAACAGAATCCGGTGTTCGTTTCACGCACCTTCCTACAGGCATAGTTGCTGAAAGTACAGACGGTCGTTCTCAAATCAAAAACAGAGAAATAGCAATTCAACGTCTATACTCTAAGATTTATGAAGCTCAGCGTGAAAAGCATGAAAATGAAGTTGCAAGCAAACGTAAATCATTGGTAGGTTCAGGAGACCGATCAGGTAAAATCAGAACCTATAATTACCCACAAAACAGGGTTACGGACCACCGAATAAATTTGACGCTTTATAGTCTCGATAAGATTATAGAAGGAAATATAAATGATGTGATTGAAGCACTTCAGGTTGCTGAAAACACTGAAAAACTAAAAGCTCAAGAAGAGAGCTAAGCATAATAGTATTCAAGCTACGGATAAAAGGGATTTTTTTATATTTAACTAAAAATATATGAAATCCCTTTTTCTTTTTTGCCTGATGTCTTTTAGTCTCATTCTTTTTGGACAAGACTCAAACAGGATGTCCATCACTGATTTGTCTTCTTTGGAAACTTCCACCAATGGATCTTTTGTAGACTTACCATTGCGCGCAGATGCGGACGAATCCCCATTTGTAACGCTAGCCATAAAAACCAAAAAAAATAGTATTCATAAAATCCAGTATAGATACTTGACTGATAACGCTTGGTCAGCCTGGTCTTACCTTTCAAATGATATACACAATACCGATTTAAGCCAAGACATCAGTAGCTTAATATTTCTGCCAAACTCCATTCAAAAAATTCAACTAAAGTTGAATAACTATACAGTAGATTCCAACGATGAAATACATCTATTCTATCCAGAACGATCTGTAAAAGGACTGCCTACTGTACGCCATTCTAAAACCTCGGGAGATTGCCCCTGCCCTCAGCCATCATTTAAAGGAAGAGACCAATGGTGTCAAAACGGAAACTGTCCAGTAGATATAACTCCAATTATTACGGAAGTTAGTCATCTCATTGTGCACCATACCGCAGGTGCCAACACCTCATCAGACTGGTCAGCAGTAGTCTATTCAATCTGGAATTATCATGTGAATACCAATGGATGGGATGATATTGGATACAATTGGTTGATTGATCCTAATGGAGTGATTTACGAAGGACGCGCTGACAATATACAAGGCGCTCACTTCTGTGGTAAAAATGGAAATACAATGGGTATCTGCATACTTGGTACCTATACAGATGTAGATCCAAAACCTCAGTCTATGGAGACGCTTAAAAGATTATTTGCGTGGAAATCTTGCCAGGAAAACCTGGATCCTACAAGTATATCATACCATCCTCCTTCTGATGAGGAATTATTTGTGGTATCTGGTCATCAAGATGGATGTGCAACTGCATGTCCTGGAGATATGCTTTATGCGCTTCTTCCTAGTTTAAGAGATAGCATTTCATACGAAATCGAGAATTCCTGTGGAAACATTCTACCTCCCGTTCAACTCTATGCAGCTTTAACTAACCCCAACACAGTCACACTTAACTGGACAGATCAATCCGATAACGAAACCACTTTTATAATTGAAAGAAAAGAAGAAAACAGTGCATATTTTTACCCTATTGCAACTAATGGCACAGACAATACGAGTTTCGAAGATGATATACCAGTAAATTCAGATGTATTGGAATACAGAGTATTAGCTGCAAACCAACAAGACACATCCATTTATTCTAATATCGCTCAAGTTGAAGTAACTACATCCACCTCAAACAATGAGAAGTTAGAAGGAATAAAAGTATATCCAAGTCTGTTTAATGATTATATAAAAATCACCAATTATAAAGAAGAATATGCCAATATCCTTATTTTAGATACACAAGGCAGAACTATATACAATGCTGTAAATGAATTTAATAAAGACCTGACTATCGAAACTCAAAACTGGAAAGCAGGTGTATATTTCATCCATATTAGAACAACAAATACAGAAACCAGCATAAAAATCATCAAGACCAATGAGTAAAACATATATAATTTATCCGCTTTTATTAATCAGTCTGATCTTTTCCTGTACGGTTGATCAGGAACAAGAAACAAGCAAATCTTCGTTTGATGCAGGGGTGTTTATAGAAGAGCTTAGATTATCTGATTGCCCTGATAAAAGAGTTTGTGTCTTTGATGTAAGCAAAGGCGACAATGGTGAATGGTCTGGAACATTGTCAGATGAAGAGACTTTGAAGTCCATTCAGGAGATGTTTAATAAACAGGGTATAAAATACACGATACAATTACTTCCAGGAAAAGATATAGAGCAGCCTTTTGGATTAATTAGTGTTTCCACTGCACAACTTCGAGGTCAACCCAAACATTCTTCTGAATTAGTTAGTCAGGGTTTGCTGGGACAGCCAATTAAAATCCTAAAAAAACAAGATGACTGGTTCTACGTACAATTGGTAGATGGTTATTTAGGGTGGATGGAATCCCTCTCATTTATTCCTATCTCAGCAGAAGGCCTAGAAGAATGGACAAATTCAGATCGTGCATTTTTACTAAACAAAAACAGAGATGTATATGATGAATCTGGACAGGTTATTACAGAATTAGTTGCTGCCAATATTGTAAGCATCCTTGGAGAATCTAAATCAAACACCATACAAATAAGGCTTCCTGATGGCCAAGAGGGTTTTGTAAAGGATGCCAAGTATTTGAAAACATCTTATTGGGAAAATATGGAAATTGATACGGAATCCCTTTTAGATCTTGCCAAAGACTACATGGGAATCCCATATGTTTGGGGCGGCGCAACCACTAAGGGCTTTGATTGCAGTGGATATACCAAAACCCTATTTCTCCTCCATGGTATAGAACTCCCAAGAGACGCCTCTCAACAAGTCAGATGTGGAGAAGCGGTAAATACCGATAAGAATTTTGATCAGCTTCAAAAAGGAGATCTATTATTCTTCGGAAGAAAAGCCACAGAAGATCAAAAAGAAAAGGTTACCCACGTTGCTGTTTACCTTGGAGGTTTAGACTTTATTCATGCTTCGGGAGAAGTTCGTATTCAGAGTCTAGATCCTAACAGTAAACGATTTGCTTCTAATAGACTAGAAACCTACCTACGAGCAAAAAGAATTACTAAAGATTGTATAGGAAACTATCAACATCAACTATAAAAAAAGCCGCTCAATAATGAGCGGCTTTTCTATTCTATAATTGTTATATCCGTTATTCTTCTAGCTTAGCAGCTTTAACATAACCTACCGTACCATTGAAGATTACTTTCCACCAGTACTTGTTTGTTTTGTCGATAAGTTCTACCTCATCACCAGTTGCAAACCTAAGTAATACTGCAGAAGAAGAAGTTGCCTCTGCTCTTAGGCTCGTCTTTTCGATAAGGAAATAATAGCTTCCTGTTCCCATTTCTGATGAAGAGGAACTATAATTTCTTACCGGAGTTTCTACGTTTGAAGAGGAAGAAACTTGCTGATCTGATTCTACCAAATAAGCAGCCTTTACATAACCTTCAACTCCATTTAAATTAACTTTCCACCAGTACTTATTTGTTTTTTCAACAAGCTCCATAAGCGTTCCTTCAGAAATACGCTCTAAAACAACAGAAGTAGAACTTGCCTCTTCACGTAAACTGGTTCTTGAAGTTAATTCATATGCAGATACCAAAGTAGTCTCTGGTAATTCCTCTACTACCTTCATCTCTTTAGATTGAAGCATGATAAGCTCTCTTAATTCTGGCATATCACCTATGTCGTCCGGGAATACAAATAATTCACCATCCTCATAACCTGATTTCTTGATTACGATTCTGTGAATAGCATTACGATCCAATTGCTTCAGGAAGTTTCCTGAATTATATGGTCTATTTGAAGATAAAGTTTCAACACCTCCAATCTCCTTCTTGTATACCTCCACAATTATGCCCGTCAACTCGAGGTTAGTCTCTGCATCAACAACCTCTCCATATAAGTCAAATGAAGCCTTCACTGCTGGCTTCTCCTCAACAGGAGGAAGCACTTCGATTTCTCTAATCACAACCGTATCCGTTTGCATTTCATTAGCTTCTTCATTGCTGGTTAACATTGCCTCAGCTTCATTAGTAAGCTTATTATCAACCGGTTTAGGGTTTCTATTACCGAAGGTAAGGTTAACGCCAACTCTTGCATGCAAGTTTTTTGTATTCTCAAGCTTAAGACCTAATATATTATCAGTTACAGCATAAATCTGAACAGGGTTCTTATCAAACATGATACCTAAGCCTACATTATTGTAGGATTTATCAGTAACCGTATAAGAGGCAATAGCAGATAATGCGTTAAACACCTTATAGTTCGCTGAAACTGAAGCTCCATACTTGGTTACAGGACCATAAAATTGGCCATGTAATAATAATCCAACATTTAGCTTTTCATTCACATTATAATTGGCTCCCAGCATTACTCTAGGGTGTAGTCTAGTAGTATAAACTGAAGTAGAATCCATTTGGCCATTTACGGAATCAATAGCACTTTCATAAATTTCAGTTACTAAATCACCTATCTCGGTTGAATCATTTAATTGTAAAAGATCAAGTCCATCATAGTTAAATGTGAAATCATCGGTTGAATAAATCATGTTATTATTCGACCAATTGATGAAACCAAGATCAGTTATGGAAGCTGAAATATTAATATCATCATTCAGATTATAACTAGCGCCCAAGTCAATTCCGAAACCTCTGTTTCCTCTCCCCATTAGAAGATTTTCAAAAGTCATTCCACCTTTTACACCTGAGGTATTTAGTGCATATGATCCAGTAATATCCCAGCTATAATCTAGTTCATCTGTTGTCCATCCCAAGTGGCTTTTAGAAAATGACACATTTTCCATACCGCTGAGTATCTTAAAACGACCTCCAACTGTAAGCTTGCTATTTACTGTTCTGCCATAGGATAGTCCGAATTCACGATAGTGATTAAAATCAGGACCAAGACCATTGATGGAAATTGTTTGTCCTAGATTTTCACCTCCATTTCCATTTTGAATCAACTCAAAAAGACTCTTAGGAAAAATAATCATTCCATTTACCTTTTCTGTGATGTTAAATCCAAATGAATGCTGACCCTTATTAATCTGCAAATGAAACAAATCAAGCTGAAGGCTGGTCATCAAATAATTCTTATCTGTAAGTGAATTTGTTATCTGTGCTGGATTTCTTAAAGCATCCGCAAATTCACTTGTACTAATTTCTAAGTTTATAACCTTGCTCAAGCTGACGTCCAAATCCGAAGATAAGATATCACTTGCACTGAAGGCATTATTGTTATAGGCGAAATAAAAGGAAGAAAGCGCAGGTAGACCTATGGAAACCTTATGATCTCCACTAAATGCAGGATTCAGGTAAGAACTTTGGTTTAGTTCTCTGAACTGATATAAGTTCATATCCTGCTGTCCATGTGCAAAAAATTGAGTTAGCAAGCACACACTTGCTAGTATATATATTTTGAAGTTTTTCATTTTAATGATATTGGATGTTAAAAGTCAATTTTACCCGTTGCCTGGAAGCCAACTTTCGCATTTATGTAATAATCATCAAAGATTTTCACATTGGTCTCCTGATCAAACTCTGAAGTTTCGAACGAATAATTCAATACCAAATATTTACTCTCAACTAAATTTGCAATGGTTTCAGATGTCAGACTTGCCTCTTTAGTTGTTAGGACAGGCTCTTGATTAATAGGCCTTCCCTCTGCATTCAATTCCGGAGATGAAATGATAGGAAGATCAAAATCAGCGCCATAAAGAGAATCCGTTAAGACATAATTTTCATCCAAGAAATAAACCTGTAAATAAGCATTTACAGGGAAATAACTTTCCATATTGGTTTTAATAATCATATCCTCTATCTCCGAAAGCTGAGAACCAAGATCAAACTCTAGCGTATCATTAAATTCAATATTTCCTACTCGCCCATATAGTGGTATTTCAACATCCAAGCTTGCAGAAATCCCATGGTCTCTATGAATAAAACTCTGCTCATCTTCATCATTACTATTGATAATAGCATGTATCCCGTAAATAAGATCTTTATCCATGGGGGATAATAAGTCAGAAATATATCCATCCTCATTGGTTAGCTTATAGAAGGTTGTTACATATTCACCAACTTCTTGAGGTGCATTAATCTCCGGCTGTATAGACGTAGGGTTGAAAAGGATTTGGTTAATTTCTCCCGCTGGATCAACATATACCAGAGTATCAACGAATGAATTCATACGCTGAAAACCTATACCGCTATTGATCTCTAGTGAAATAGTAGGATCAGCAAGATAGAAGTCTGCATTATTTATGTCTTCAAAAGGATTGAAGGCAATTGTATCTCTTCCAAGTAAGAAGCTTCCAGGACCAAAGTCCCCATATGCAAGCTCAAAATCCATATTAGAAACTTCGATAGTGAAATCTAATCTTGCATCATCTTCTATATCGTAATTTGGAATAGTATTCATAACCACAACAGATAGATCAATATCAAATCTGTTATACATGGTGTCATTTTCCTCAGATTTAGTCATATCCAAGAAATAACCATTCAGATCAAAAATGTTAGAATCCGTTATTGGATTATCAGCATCTTCATCCCACTCAATCGTTTCATCAAATGAATTCCCCTCTGTATCATACAAGTGTGGTATCTCTATATTTATACGCCCAGCATGACCAAAAGTACTCGAGAAATTAAATACAATAGAAGTATTGTATAAATAAAGGGAGTCGATCTTCACATCAAACTCAGGTACATTCTCGTCCTGAATTTTAGGATCGAACGTAAACACGCTGGTTGGAAGATTAACTTCAAACTCACCGTTTTGATTAATTAAATTCTCTACAAAAGGTGTGTTTACAACCTCTCCAAGTATTGGATCGCCGCCGTAATCAAAATTGAATACCTCACTTGGCGTATAATCAAATAAATCTGCTCTGTAATTCACGGACAACAGACCTTCATCGTCTGTACTAAACATAGTGTCCATTGTTAATTGTTCAAGTAAACTAGAAACCGAAAGGGTAGAATTTACTAATGGTGCAGCAATAGTTGGTGACCAATCTGCCGAGCTTTCTTGCTGACAAGAAGAAAAGGTGAACAAGGAACCAAATAATCCAATTGCTATTAACAATTGAAAAGTCCCTTTGAGATTGAGATGGTTTTGGACTTTCATCTTTTAGTGTAGTTTAAAATGGATATAACTATAGTAAAATAAATTAATATATTAATTATTGTGTTGAGTGAATCAGAAATGAGTATTTGTTCTAATAGGTACCTTCTACTTTCTTCTTGTAATAGTCTACTCCAGCGCCATAAACCCAACCTTCTAAACCTTTCCAGGTCTTAACTTTAACATAGGGTTCTGTTACTTCTCTTTTACCAAGACTGAAGGTATAAAGACTGTCAGTAACCTCTCCAGCAAACATTACTTTAGAACCTATTTCCAGTTCTTCAAGTACCTCACTCTTTAGGTTTGGAGAGGATCGGAGTTTAAGTTTATTAATATTTACATATAATGCAGTCACCTCTTTGACAATTTCAAAGGTATCTACTCGTAATTCACTAATTATAGGCTGATTTTCAACAGAATCTGATTGATCTTCCTGAGACAATACAGGTGTTTCTTCTATTGGCTTTATAGAATTAGAGCATTGCTTCAATGACCAAAGAACAAAGAATCCCAATAAGACAATGAGGATTATTAATTCGGTTTTGGGAAGCAGCCCTTTCTTTTTTTTCTTTTCTGTGTCAGACATAACTTGTAGATATTAAGAGTATAGGCAATTAATTTCCATAATCAAAACATATGGAAAATAAGGAACTGCTGTATACATTACTATTGACTCTTATTCCTAATATTGGTCCAGTTACCGGAAAAAAACTAATCACACTTTGTGGGAGTGCAGAAAATATTTTCAGTCCTGCGGGCAGACAAAAGCTTAGGAAACTAAACAGCTTCCGAATGAACTCGGTATATGATGTAGATATTGACAGTCTATTGAGTAAAGCAAATTTAATTCTAGAAACATTAGAAAAAAATAAAATCAATGCTTTTTTTTATAATAATAAAAAATATCCGTTCAGGCTTAAATTCATTCCTGACGCTCCGCTAATCATCTATTCTAAAGGAGATTTAGATCTAAATCACCATAGAATAATCTCTGTTGTTGGAACACGAAAACCAAGCCCCGAAGGTATAAGCATCTGCAAGAAAATAGTACAAAACCTTAAGGACTATGATCCCATTATCCTAAGTGGATTAGCATACGGAATTGATATATGCGCTCAAACAGAAGCTGTAAAAAATAATCTACAGACCATTGGCGTACTCGCCCACGGTCATAAATACATTTACCCACCAGAGCATAGAAACATAGTGCAGCAAATGGTATTAAAGGGAGGTACTATTTCAGAGTTCGACTTTTATCAAAAGCCTGAGCGAGAGTTTTTTCCTATGCGAAACCGTTTAATTGCAGCTTTATCAGATGCTTGTTTGGTGGTTGAAAGTAAAACCCAGGGAGGCTCAATGATAACAGCAAATCTTGCTTTTGGCTATAACAAAGAAGTATTCGCCATACCAGGAAGGCCAAAGGATTATAAAAGCAGAGGATGCAATCATTTAATTCAAAATAACAAAGCAATGCTTGTTGAATCAGCAGAAGACATTGCCCAAGCCTTAAACTGGTCATTACCTAGCTCCAAAAGCATTCAGCAGCGGTTATTTATTGATCTTAATGACACTGAAAAAGAGGTATTTAGTTTATTAAAAGGATGTAAAGAAATACAATTAGAAGAAATAACTGCTAAAAGTAGTTTGTCCTTAAATAAAATAAACTCAACTTTGTTAAGCCTGGAGTTTAAAGGATTGATACTTTCGCTCCCGGGGAAAAGATATATCCTAACTTAGAGAATCACACAAATCAAAAAAGTGAAAAAGATATTTGGTCTATTATCTATGATCCTGATTCTTGGATCCTGTAATAAAAAAATTAATCCCGACAACATTACTGATACAGTGATGCTGCCTAAACCCACGAATGTAATTCTTTTAATAGGAGACGGAATGGGACTTACCCAGATTACAGCAGGAATGTACCAAAACAATAATTTTTTAAACCTTGAGCAATTCAAGAATATTGGGCTTCATAAATCTTATTCAGCAGATAAATTAATAACTGATTCCGCAGCTGGAGCAACTGCCTTTTCCTGTGGCGTAAAGACATATAACGGTGCGATTGGGGTAGATGAGGACACTGTTGCCATAAAAACACTTCTGGAAATGGCTGAAGAACGCAATATGCCAACCGGTTTGGTAGCAACTTCCACGATAACGCACGCTACACCAGCATCTTTCATTGCGCATCAACCATCAAGAAGCATGCAAGAGGCTATCGCCGCTGAATTTTTGAATACAGAAGTAGACTTTTTTATTGGTGGAGGAATGAAATTTTTTAGTGCGAGAGAAACTGATGATAGGAATATTATAGAAGAGCTTGAAGCTAAGAATTATCAAATCGAGGATTTTATCAATACCGAATTATCTGATATCATCCCTGATTTAAATAAAAACTTTGGATACTTCACTTCTAACGGAAGTCCGCTTCCAAAAACATCCGGTAGAAATTATTTAAATCAGTCAACAGATATGGCCTTGGAATTCCTTTCTGCGAGAAGCAAAAAGGAAGGGTTTTTCCTTATGATAGAAGGTTCACAAATTGATTGGGGAGGTCATGCTAATGATTCAGAATATATCATTACAGAGATGCTGGACTTCGACAAAACAATTGGTAAAGTCCTTGAATTCGCAAAGAATGACGGTAACACGCTTGTAGTCGTTACAGCTGACCATGAAACAGGAGGATATGCGATTAATCCCGGATCAGAAATGGGAAGTATCGTTGGAGCGTTTACAACAGATTATCACACGGCAGCCATGATTCCTGTATTTGCATACGGACCAGGTTCTGAGCTGTTTTGTGGAATATATGAAAACACAGCAATCTATGACTACATTAAAGCACTGAAGAGATTCAAATAAAAAAGGAGGCTAAATTAGCCTCCTTTTTTATTTACAAATGTCTTTCTGCATGATAAGAAGAACGAACAAGTGGACCACTCTCCACAAAGTTCAAGCCTTTTTCAAGACCAACTTCTTTATACTTTGCAAAAACATCAGGATGCACATATTCTGCAACTTCAAGGTGCATCTTCGTTGGTTGCAGATACTGACCTATGGTCAATACATCACAGCCATGATTGACAAGATCATCCATAACCTCAAATACCTGATCCTCTGTTTCGCCAAGACCAACCATTATACCCGTTTTAGTGCGGTGTCCTAAGTCTTTAATACGTTGAATTTGTTCTAAACTTCTTTGATACTTTGCCTGAGGTCTTACCTTTCTATATAAAGCCCTTACAGTCTCCATGTTATGAGAAACTACCTCTTGACCACCCTCTACCATACGCTCTAATGCAGCCCAATTACCTCTTACATCAGGAATCAAGGTCTCGATGGTCGTTTCAGGAGAAACTTCTTTCACTGCTTTTACTGTCTGATACCAAATCTCTGCTCCTCTGTCTTTAAGCTCATCCCTGTTCACAGATGTGATTACAGCGTGCTTAACTTCCATCAGCTTGATAGCTTCAGCTACTCTTCGTGGTTCATCCTCATCATATTCTGGTGGTCTACCTGTTTTAACCGCACAGAATGAGCACGAACGGGTACAGGTGTTACCCAAGATCATAAAGGTTGCAGTTCCTGCACCCCAACATTCGCCCATGTTTGGACAATTACCACTCTGACAAATTGTATGAAGATTATATTCATCGACAAGGTTCCTTACTCTCTTGTAATTTTCGCCGATGGGCAATTTTACTCTCAACCAATTAGGCTTCCTTTTCCTGCCCCCATCATCTTTTTTATCAACTATCGGAAGATCGATCATTGTTTTGTTTTTATCAACAAATAGAACAGCCTTTGGTTAAAAGGCTATTAACTTCTTTTTCCTAACTGCAAAGTTAGGAAAAGATTAATGAAATATTTACGATTTTCGACGCCCTCTACCGGGACCATCATAGGAATTTTCTTTGGAAATACGTCTACTGCTATTCCAGCCTCAACCGCTTTGATATATTCATCGAATGCTCCCCAGTCAACATGAACAGCCACCTTGGCAGTACCACCAGGATAAAGACTCAATTCATTAAGACCTATTGACCATGGCGCAGCCCCTCTCATAAGACTTGTGTTTAAAAATTCGTCTGCATTTTCTTCTGAATATTTAACTGCTGTGGATAACTGATCAAAGTTTCTAATCAACACATAATACGGTTTAGCTATCCCCAGGTTAAATCCTAAGCTATAATTTAACCCTACGGCAACGCCTCTTGTTTTTGATTTTTCAGAAAAATATTTCTTTTCCCCAACAATAGCTCTTAGGCCATAGAAGCTATTTTGCTTACCAAAAATTACAGATTCGGTTAGATTAGCATTGTTCAGAGATAACTTATACTCCTTATGATGCTTAAACTCTGCAAACTGCAAGCCCAGATATCTGGTCTTGTAAAAGGTTTGGATTTTTCCACGATATACCCCCAAAGAATAGCCTTTAGCTTGTTTAGTAAGATCGACACTAAATTCATTATTATAAATAATACCAGTACCCGTGTAGCGTTCTTTTGGAATACCAGAGAAGTCTCCCTGAGCAAAAGAATGACCAACGGATAAAATTAGACCTATTATTAAAAGCTTTATTCTCATAATTTATTTCCTGTAGGTGTTTAGGTAGATTCTTTATAGTCTTAACTCAAAATATAAGCCTTACGCATATTAAACTCAAAATTAAGTGTCTATTTAATAGGATTTTTACATTTTGAGGTATATTAAATAAATATCATTCACATTATATGGATAAAAAAGTCCTTATTCTTATTGACAGCCCGATTACTAACAGGCATCACTATGTGTTTGATTTCCTATTTTATGAGAATCTTGGACTCTCTTACACCATTACTTCAGATATATCACAATTCAAGGAATGTAATGATTCCCTAAAAATTAATTATTCTGGAAAGCAGTATGACAGTTCCAATTGTTTAAAGGTTTTTAATCAAGGCTTCCTTGAACAAAACCAAATCTATCAAAACTTTCAACCTGAAGTTCTAAACAGTGGCAAAGAAACACTCCTCTTTCCCGCACTAGTAGATTTTACCTTTGATATCAACTTTGATATTTTCTCTGCTTGTTTTTACCTCTTAAGCAGATATGAGGAATATCAAAATTTTGAGCCAGATAAACACATTAGGTTTTGTTCATCTTCATCGCTTGCAAAGAAATATGACTTCATCCAATTTCCATTGGTAGATAGTTGGATTGAGTTAATAAGAGTTCGCCTTAATTCAATTAGCGACCTGAAGATAGAAAAAGCCAAGTATACCTTCCAGCCAACATATGATATCGATATTGCCTGGGCTTTCAAGCACAAGGGATTCGTTCGAACATTAGGTCTTTTAGTAAGGCTTCTAAAATCAAAAAACAAGCAATTAAACATTGATATTATAAACACTTTATTTAATAATAAAAAGGACCCCTATCAGGTATTTGATGATTTAGACAACTTACACGAAACGTATTCAATAGCGAATGCGATTTACTTTTTTGCTGTTGGGAAATGGTCTTCTTTCGATAAAAACACCTCTATTTCAAACCTTGAATTTCAATCCTTGATCCAGAGAATTCATAAAAAATATGAACTAGGAATCCATCCTTCTTACAGGAGTAATACGCATGTTGATATACTAAAATCAGAACTCCAGAGTCTTGAAAAAACGGTAGAAAAAAACATATTAAAAAGTAGGCAACACTACTTAAAATTATCTTTTCCGACAACCTACCAGAATCTCATTCAACAAGGTATAAAAGAAGACTATACATTGGGATATTCTGATTGTATTGGGTTTAGAGCATCCTGTTCTAGATCTTTTCTTTGGTACGACCTTAGTGAGGAAAAGACAAGTACACTGAGAATATTTCCTTTTCAAGTCATGGATATAAGCTTGTTCAATTATATGAATTTATCCCCGGAGAAAGCATTAAATCAAACGGAAGAGATAATAAACTATCTACATTCCTTTGGTGGTACATTGAGGACAATCTGGCATAATTCATCTTTTTATACTGAAGAAGGATGGACGATTGAAAAGCAGAATATGTATGAATCTCTAATAAAAAAGGCCACAAAAGACATGAAATTCTCATAATCTTTTTTGGAAATACCTTGAAAGCTATAATCGTTTAAAAGTCGAATTCGTTATATTTAAGGTTCATCTACAATTTCTAGTAAATCATTACAAATGGCTACAAAAGTTTTAACAGATCAGCCCAGTATTGCCAATACTTTCTTGGCAGAATTAAGGGATTCGAGTATTCAGTCAGACTCTATGCGGTTTAGAACAAACTTAGCAAGACTGGGTGGTTTAATCGGATACGAGATCAGTAAAACATTGAATTTCAAAGAAGTTGAAACAGAAACACCTCTAGGAATATCAAAAAGTCACTTGATAAGCGATAAAATAGTAATTGCCTCTATCTTAAGGGCTGGCATACCTATGCATAATGGGCTACTTGATGTTTTTGACCGAGCTGAAAATGCATTTATATCCGCACAACGGAAAATGCATAAAACGGGTAGCTTTGATATAGAACTAAATAAAGTCACAAGTCCATCTATTGAGGGTAAAATACTCATTTTGTGTGATCCCATGTTGGCTACTGGAGCATCACTCAACTTAGCTTTACAAGCATTAGAATCCTATGGAAAACCTTCGGCCATTCACATTTGTACAGCAATTGCCTCCAGAACAGGAATGGAACATGTTCAAAGACTTCACCCGGATGCAAATATCTGGATAGGAGATTTAGATGAAGAACTTACAGCCAAGTCCTATATAGTTCCTGGGCTTGGAGATGCGGGTGATCTTGCTTTTGGACCCAAAATATAATCTACCATGGAGCAAAACCTATCGAGTCAGGTCATACTTTTTATAATAGCTGCCTACTTTGCATTCCTAATTGTTATTTCATTTATAACGGGCCGAAAAGCAGATCAAGCAGGGTTTTTTATTGGTAACAAAAATTCTTCCTGGATCCTCGTTGCGATTGGTATGATTGGAACATCTCTTTCTGGTGTAACATTTATTTCCCTTCCAGGAGCAGTAGGTAATGAAGGGATGAACCAAAGCCTATCCTACATGCAGATGGTCTTTGGCTACCTAATAGGATACTTTATCATAGCAACTGTTTTGCTACCCTTGTATTACCGTTTGAATCTCACATCAATATATACGTACTTGGGTCAGCGATTTGGTAATGAAGCACTGAAGACAGGATCTGCTTATTTTCTGATCTCGAGAATAGTGGGGGCATCTTTTAGACTATTTCTCGTTGCGGGAGTCCTACAAAGCTTTGTAACGGGTCCGATGGGTATACCGTTTTGGGCTACAGTTCTAGTAACCATTATACTCATTTGGGTATACACATTTTCAGGGGGTATTAAAACGATCATTTGGACGGATACGATTCAGACGATTTGCATGGTGCTTGCGGTTATTATTACCCTGTATGCTATTTCCAAATCATTTGGTTTGAGCATAGCTGATATTCCGGCACATGTACACAGTGGAAAATATGGTCAATTATTTTTCTTTGATGAAATGTGGAAAGACGGTAATAATTTTTGGAAACAAGTAATAAGTGGAGCCCTAATTGCTCTTGCAATGACTGGTCTAGATCAGGATATGATGCAAAAAAATCTATCCTGCAGAACCCTAAAAGATGCTCAAAAGAACATGCTTGTGTTTTGTGTTCTTTTAGTTATTGTCAACTTTATTTTCCTTTACCTTGGGGCTATGCTATTTGAATATGCAGATCTAAATGCTGTTCAAATCCCAGAAAGACCTGACCACTTATATCCAACGCTAGCTTTAAATTATTTACCGTCTACTGTTGGTATTCTGTTTATTCTAGGTCTTATAGCTGCTGCATATTCTTCTGCAGACAGTGCGCTAACAGCCCTAACAACTGCCTTTTGTATTGACTTCTTGGGTTTCGAAAAGGATAATAAATCAGCTGAGCACAAAAAAAGAACTCGACTAATCGTTCATATCGGCTTTTCGTTATTGTTATTTACTGTTATACTGCTGTTTAATGCATTGCCAAAAGACAGCTCGGTAATTAATCAAATTTTTGTTGCTGCCGGCTATACATATGGGCCACTGTTGGGTTTATTCTTTTTTGGAATGTTTTTCAAGAAAAGGACTCCAAGTGGAGTAAATATCATAATTACCTGTATTGCAGCTCCCGTTTTATCGTTTATGCTTAATTATGCATATAAAGATGTTTTTTCTTTTGGGTCTACAATACTAGCAGTGAATGGCGCTTTGACCTTAGGCTTATTATATTTGTCTAGTATTATTCATCCAGCAGTAAAACCAAATTAGCAAAAACGTAAATGGCAATTTTATATCCATGTAAACTAGAGCCAAAAGCTGCATCTATTTTCAGCTATTTGAAAGACCTTGCCAACTTCCACAAGGAGGAGTTAACCATTTTATATACATATGAAGACTACTACCTAAGACGGATGTTTGGTACATCAAAGGTCAAAAAGTTTGCCTGGAATAAACTGAGAGTATTTGGAAAAGGGCAGGAAAAACAAGTGCCCAGCCATGTAATCCTAAGACTTCGATCCGGAAAACTTAAAGAGCAAACAACATTGGCCCTTCAAAAAGAAGTGTATACGGTTATTGCTCGGAATAATGAAGACTTCGATTTTTATTTCCGTAAAAATAATCTTGCGAACTTAAAAAATAGGGAAGGGCATTGCCAAACCTTGTTTATTCCATATAATAAAAAATGGTCACCACCTCAGAACATACTTGTTTTTGGGGGAGATATTCAAAGTCTAGACGCTATTGAACAACAACAAGTACTAAGTCTTGGCATCCAATACAATTGTAATTTACATTATTTCAATCCTGAAGAAGACGGAGAATCATGGACATATGATTCTAAACCACTCACAGCGAACAGATTTATCTATGAAAAGAAATTTCCTGCAGATAACACAAGCGATGTAATAACAGAATATCTAAATTCTAATAAAATAGACTTTATTGTCTTATCAAACTCAGCCTTGCATTTATTTAAGGAATGGGTACTTAGTAGAAGACCTGGAAAAGAAATTTCCAGAACAATACTGTTACTTAAGAATCCTAAGAAGGCTCAAACCAAAAGTATGTTTGATAGCCTTATTCCTAAAACATGGTCTAAAAAATCTTCTACGAATCCTCCTGAGGAGACTTACAATCCGTAGGAATAGATAAGCGATCAAGAAACTCTGTCTGTGTTTTGAGTATCTTATCGGTAAGTGTTTGTAATTGCTTGAAATACATTTCTAATTCAAGAGCGTCATCAGAAAGTACTGGGTTGTTCTCCTTGAACATTTTTTTGCAGTTCAAGATGCTGCTGTAATATGTCTTCGTAACTTTAAGCCGGTCAAGCTGATTATTTAATTCAGCGCTCATACGATCAGATTCTTTTTGCCATTCCTCGGCACTCATAGAAACATACTTTTCACAAATCTTCTTTTCAGTAAGGTCTGCTAAGGGCACTGAAAATAATTTTGACATTTTTACAAGATTGGCGATCCTTGGCTCTGCAGTACCACTTTCATAGGAAGCTATATTTCCTCTATTTAAACCTATCATAGTCGCCAAATCTTCTTGACTAAGGTTCATCTTTTTTCTCAAGTACCTTATGTTAGACCTTAAAATGTCGCAATTAAATCCTTCTTTCATTCTGTATATGTTGAACGCAAGTCTAAAATTAAAAATCTTTGACAATAAATGCACAAAAGAAGCATGAATTGTCAAGTTTATAAACATATAAAGGTTAGCAAGGTTTAAAACAGCTGAACATTTGTCAAAAAAAGTTAACAAAAAACACGATTGTAAATATTTTTTACAAAATGTCTTGGGATTTAATGTAAATTATATTATCATTGTAAACAAGAGTTACAAAAATACAATCAAGATGAGCATCAAAATTATTAATGACAAAATAAATAACATAGATCCAGCACTTAGAGCGTTCTCTATGAAATTAACCGGTAATAAGGTTGATGCTGATGATTTATTTCAAGATACAGCCCTTAGGATAATGTCTAACTCTGACAAATACAGAGAAGGAACAAACTTCAAAGCTTGGGCTATTACAATCATGCGTAATATCTTCATCAACAACTATCGTAAAAAAGTAAGAAGAGGAGTTATGCTTGATCAAACTGATAATAACTATTTTATCAACTCCGGCTCAAAAGTTGTAAGAAATGAAGGAGAATCAAATGCTTCTTACAAAGAAATGTTGCAGATGGTTAGTTCTTTACCTGAAGAGTTCAAAGAACCATTCTGGATGGCTTACAAAGGTTATAAGTACGATGAAATTGCAGAGAAGCTGGATGCACCTCTAGGAACAATTAAAAGTAGGATATTTTTCGCAAGAAAAAAACTAAGAAATCTTTACGAAGTAGCAAACTTCGACAGAAGAGCTTAATTTGAGTTAGTAATATTAACAAATTTTAGAGAGGGTCATTATTGTGGTCCTCTCTTATTTTTTATACATTTAATTATATTAATTATTAACATCCATATATAATTAGATGATAGAGGTTACTAACGGTTCAAATAAACTAAAACTATTCAAAAGCAATAGGTTAGTCGGCTTAAAAGGTTCTATTGATAAAATCAAGAATCAAAAGCTAAAAGATAATTCAGATTTACTGAATTTCGGAGGATTCAACTTATTTGAATTAGGTGCTAAAGTAAATCAGGCAGACGAAACACTGGATGAACTGCGTGCTATGAAATCCGTAGAAATTGGTACTCACATCTATCATACAGAGGAAAGCAATAAGCCTATTATTCCAACAGGTCTTGTTATCATAACCTTTGACCCCTTAACCAACAAAGAGGAACAAAGCATTGTCTTAGAAGAGTTTGGTCTAAAACTCCATGAACAACAGGAGCAAAATATTATACTCGCCATGTGCACCGCTCAGTCGGCAAATCCGATCAAGGTGAGTAATATGCTTGAACAACTATCAATGATTCAATGTGCAGAACCAGACTTTGATATTCCTCTAGATTCCTACGAAGCCTTTCCAATTGATCAACTGCTAAAAGATCAATGGCAGTTTGAAAACACCGGTTCCATATCATTTACCAGAAAGCGTACAAAAGCTGGAGCAGACGCAAAAATCAAACGTGCTTGGCAATTCATGGGTAACACAGGATCGTCTGATGTGAAAATTGCGCTCATTGATAATGGTTTTGATATCCAGCATAGTGATTTCAGAGGTAAGGTAGTAGCCCCTTTTGATATCACAACAGGATCTGCAAGGCTTAGAATAGGTAGTCCGATGGAAACTCACGGTACACCATGTGCAAGTATAGCATTAGCAAATGCTGATGCAAGTGGATTAATTGGTGTTGCGCCTAAAGCTAAATTCATACCTGTACAAAAGCCTAGTTTTGCAGCAAATGATCTGAAAAGAATGTTCGACCACTGTATAAATAATGGGGCAGATATTATAAGTGCTTCTTGGGGTACTATTGATCAGAACTTTCATCTGAACGCATACAAGAAAAACATCATCAAGCATGCTGCCACAAGAGGAAGAAATGGCAAAGGTTGTATAATTTTATTTGCAGCAGGAAATGAAGGTGTAAATAAAATTAACAATTTTGCTCTGATGCCCGAGGTTATCGCCGTGGGAGCAACCGATAGTAATGATGAACACCCGAATTATTCAAATACAGGCAGAGAATTAAGTATTTGTGCTCCATCTGATGGAGACATCCCTGTTTTGGCAGCTAAAGCATCCTGGGATAACTCAAAATCTCTTAAGGACTACATTAATGGACCATCTAGTTTTGGACACTATAAAGCCTTTGGTGGTACTTCGGCAGCCACCCCACTAGTTGCTGGTGTTTGTGCCTTAATGCTATCTGTGAATCCTGATTTATATGCATGGGAAGTAAAAGAAATACTTCAACAAACCGCAGATAAGATTGGTGATAAAAGTGATTATATCAACGGACATTCTCTAATTTTTGGACACGGACGAGTGAATGCACTTAAAGCAGTAAAAGAAGCG
The DNA here is from genome assembly GCA_900299495.1 of Sphingobacteriales bacterium. Lineage (GTDB taxonomy): Bacteria > Bacteroidota > Bacteroidia > Chitinophagales > Saprospiraceae > AM-2324. Next base: position 3,921 of record OMKD01000127.1, on the reverse strand, counting down.
CAAAGACGGAAATCAGATGTACAAAAGCCAAAAGATAAAACAACTACCAATACAAGAACAAGGACTAAAAATAAAATTGACCTTAATCCCCCTGTGATTGAAAACGGTAAATGGATTATTCAACTTGGTGTATTTTCCAAAGCATCCAGTGCTGAGCGATTTGGAAAAGAACTAATACATAAACACAGCATTAGAATTCTTGTTGATGAAGTAAAAGGGCAGGGGAGAACACTCTACAGAGTGAGTAGTCAAAAATTTGAAACTAAGGAAACTGCAAAAATCTTCCTTACTGCATTAGACCAAAAAGGGATTAACGGATTTATTAAAAAACTAGATTAAGTGGATGCTAAGTGTGACTGGAGTACCAGCCATCTCCATCACCCTTCAATCGCTCGGGTCTTTTCTGCTCAAAAGGATTTTCATCAAAAAACTTCTTTTTGGGCTCGGGGTTTTCCTCCCAGCTATAAGTCTTTTTGGGAGGCTGAATATCTGATCTAGAGTTCTTAAACAAATAGGCAACAAATACACCTACTATTCCGCCAAGTAGGTGTCCTTCCCAAGAGACTCCTGGCTGATTAGGTAACACACCTAACCAGAGACCACTATACAGAAAGGTTACTATCAAAGAAATAACAATAGAAGGAATTGATCGTCTAAACACACCTGACCAAAAAAGAAAAGACACCATACCATAGACAACCCCACTTGCTCCTATGTGATAGCTTTCCCGACCAAAGATCCATACCAAAAAACCGGATAAAATATAAATCAAACCAAACGCAGATTTAGCTACTTTGGGGTAGAAGAATAACATCATGCTAAATAGCATAAAGAATGGAGCAGAATTAGAAACGATGTGTTGAATATCTCCGTGAATAATAGGAGAGAAGAGGATTCCTTTCAAACCATCCACACTCAATGGAAGTACTCCCCAATTCGTTGGAGGAAAATTGAATAGAAAAGCTAGCCATATAATTCCAAGAAATACAGCTGGTAGTTTTAAACTAAGTTTCAGACGTTCAGAAAACTTTTTCAATCCGCTCTATTTTAATTAAACCTTCTTTTTACAAGTTTAATAAAGACTTTGGCCTTTTTCCTCTTTTTTGGATTAACCCAATTATATTTTTCGATTAACTGATTTGATATGTATGACTTAGCCTCATTATAACTAGACATTTCATTTAAGGCACTAAGCGATTGTTTAAACGCAGAATTATCCCCATCAAACAACTCATTTACTGTAAGCATCCGCTCATTGATACCCATCGCCTTAGTCAAATCCGAGATAGGACTATCACCTAAGCGATCAGAAAGCTCATTAGCCTCAGATCCATATTCCAGGATCTCTGCATGTTCTTCACTAATAAAAGCATTTGTTTCTGCTACCGGTTGCTCAATAGCAACCACAGGAACGGGTTCTTCCTTAAGTTGTACCTCTGTTTCTTTAGGCGTACTAATGGAAGGATCAAGATCAACATAAGTTTTCTGTCTTACTGGTTCTTCAACAACTACAGGTTCTGCCCTTTCTTGTACAGGTTCTTCTTTGGGAACTTCTACTCGTTGAATTGGTGCTACCTTTTGTTTTGGAACAACCTGGACAGCATCTTCCTCTACTACATCATAATCCTCTCGCTTTTCCTCTCCAACAAAGGTTAAATCATAAAGATCAAGCAGATGCTTTCGTATTAAGTCTTTCTCCAATTTTGACAATCGCTCATTATCATCCATTGTATTGATTAAAACACTTAGCCTGGATAAAGTCTTTTTAAATTTCTTGATCTTCATAAAAGTTCTGTTTCGAAATTACTCAAGTAGATAAATACAAAATATAAAAATATGGACAGAATACTATAATGCATTGTCTATATCCATTAACAAAATATGAACAAATAAATTGCTTAAAGCCTACATTATTTGAAGATTACACTATTTGAAAATATTAAATAGACCTTGATGACATGTATTACAGGGAAGTGTTGAAAACATCCTACAGATATGGATTTTAATTTATACGCATTCTTCTTATCTTATGGTTTGAATCTCTTGTAAAATCACATTACAATAATTTAAATGTTTTTAGAACCTTACATGCCGCAAGAGCCAAAATGCGGTTGGATAGAAATAATCTGCGGATCAATGTTCTCTGGTAAGACAGAGGAATTAATCAGAAGACTTAAGCGTGCTACTATTGCTAATCAAAAAGTAATAATATTCAAACCCGTTGTGGATACTCGCTATGGAGATGACGCTATTGTATCTCACGATAGAAATTCTATTCAGGCTATTGGTGTATCTAAATCATCTGAAATTTTAGGTTTAGCTGATTCATTTGAAGTTATTGGAATTGATGAGGCTCAGTTTTTTGATTTAGAATTGTCTGAAGTTGCTCAGCGATTAGCCCTGGAGGGAAAAAGAGTTATTGCAGCAGGTTTAGATATGGATTATCTTGGCAACCCCTTCGGACCTATTCCTTCCCTTTTGGCCGTTTCTGAATACATTACAAAGGTTCATGCTATATGCCCACACTGTGGCTCTTTGGCAACACATTCCTACCGTAAAGAAAAAGAGAATGTGCTTGTTTTACTTGGTGAAAAAGACCTGTATGAACCAAGATGCAGAAGCTGTTACTCTAAAGGTGAAGAGCTGTTATTAAAAAAAGAATCTGAACTTGAAGAAAGCGAGTAAGACCTTAATGAACTTTTGTACAATGTGGGTTGGTAACAAATTTTCCCCAGCTCGCATTGTATGTATGTATCAGCTTATTTTCTAGAACCTCATTACCCACTGCTACATTATTACCGGCATTCAGCCATTCAAATATACCACCATAAAGATTCGATACTTCAGCAAACCCGGCCTTTAGTAGTTTCTCCCCATATTTTTCACTCCTGTATCCTACGGAACAGTAAACCACAACTGGCTTTTCGCGATCCAGACCCTCTACATTTTTGAGATCAAAATCAGGACCAACAAATACTGCACCTGGTATATGAGACACTTCATACTCTTCACGACCACGGGTATCAAGCACGGTGTACTCCTTGATATTTTTTTCTAAGCTTGACACCTCCATAAATGGTACGGATCCGCTCAAAAGGAAATTAAGTCGTTTATTATATTTATCATCTTTTACCTTTGGCCATTCAGGATTAACCTGACCAAAGATACAAGAGGAAAACAATACTATATAAGCGACTATAAGTTTGATATACTTCATACTATAATTGTTCTGGACCTTCACCACACCAATCCTTAATCCAAAAATTGTCAACGCATAGGTCTACCAACTGCTCCTCTATGAATGGCCTAACCTCGTGCACGATCTCCTCAGGATAAAGAAGATGAATATTTGGTCCTGCGTCAAGACTAAAGTACACAGGGTTATTGGTTTCAGCTCTATATGCTCTAACTCTATTTATTATTTCTAGAGAGTTCGGATGCATCAACAAGTAAGAAGGATTTGAAGCCATCATTAATGCATGAAGGGTGAGCGCTTCGTCCTCAGCTATCCTTCCAAAACAATCTACATCACCTTTTTTCATAGCTACCAAAAGATCCTGTAATCTTCTATTTGCCTGTTCATAACGAGGAGCAGCAAAAGCATTATTCTCCATCAATTGATGTCCAGCAGTGGAAGAAACAGACTTTTCATCTTTACTAACTATTAATATATCGTCATGGAATCCTTTGAACACATCGTGTACCTCATGAGCATATGAAATGGCAAACTCATCACTACTTCCATTTACTGCTTGCGATGCCCCCCAAACAGACCAATGGGGAAAGATAGATCTTGAGGCAGAACCAGAGCCTAAGCGTGACAGGTAAGAAGCTTTACGATCAAATAATAAATCATCACTTAAGGTACCAAACAATTCATCTTCAATCGTACAAAGACAAAGCGCGAGTGCTGACATTGAT